>DTZQ01000583.1 GCA_012961305.1 Armatimonadota bacterium
GACCTGGTGCAGGGTCAACCGTTCCGCAGCCACGGAAATCTCCCCCGAAATGCCAGTGAGCGGCAGGGCCAACTGTGGCACCTGCGCTGCCACCCCCCGCAGTTCCGCCCAGCCCCAAAAGTGGAGGGACGTGCTGAGGGCCATCCGGCCCCGCAGCCTCAACCTTCCTCCCCGCACTGCTATGCCCCGGTACTCCACCGACGGCAAATGCAGTTCCCCTTTCACCCGCATCTGGTCGAAAGTTCCCGCAGCCTGCAGCCGGCCGGTCAAATATCCCTCGCCCCGCCAATCCTCCAGAGCCTCCACCTGGGGCAGTAGAGTCGGCAACTGGCCGGCGGCCAGGCGCAATTCCTCTAAGGTGGCCGTGAATTGAGGTTGGGCGAAGTCGCGCACCTCGGCGGTTAAACGTAGTTCGCTCTCGCCCAGGCGAGCCGTCAAATGCTCCGCCCGGAGGTAGTTGTCATTTACCTCCAAGCGACCGGTGAGGTCGGTCAGCGGTTGGGCAAGGGGAGGCACTTCCGCGCCTACCTCGGTCAAATCGGCTGTGCCCACCACTCGCCAACCCCGCTCTCCCGTCGGGCCCAACACCGTCAACTCCACTTCCACCGTCCCCCCCCGCACTCCGTAGTCCCGGAACCGCGCTTGCGGCAGCCCGATTTGTCCCCGAATGAGGGCCGTCCGCAGCCGCCAGCCCCCCTCCGCCGCTCCCTCCTTTGGGGAGGCAGGGATGAGCAACTCCCCCCACACCTGCAAATCGGCCTGGGCCGAAGTGGAACTCTGCACCTCCGAGAGAAATTCCACCTCCGGCAGCAACTCCTTCAGTTGTCCCACCGCCACCTGGGGGGCGGTCAGGTGCAAGTCGAATTGGTTCCTGTCCTCGGCCAGCCACACCGTTCCCTCGACGCTCAGTTGACTTTCCCCCACCCGCGCGGAGACGTCGTGCAGGGTCAGCCGGCGGGGGCCCAGAATTACCTTTCCCTGCACCTCCTCCACCGGGGCTTGAAGTTGGGGGAGGGTGAATACGACCTTCTGGGCCTCCACGCTGCCGCTCACTCCGCCTATCCCCGTGCCCGGCCGGTAGCCGATGGCCAAGCGGGCCTGTCCCTGGCGAAGGCTCAGCCCTTCCGCCAGCCCGATTTTCGGCAACGCCACCTCGCCGGCCACTTGCAAATCGTTTTTGATGCCCGCTATCTCCAGGTTGGCCACAGCCAGGCCGCTAATTTCCACCTGCGGCAGAGCCTCTGCATTGGGCAGGGCCTGCCGGATTTCGGCCAAATCCAGCACCGGGGCCACCACGCGCAGCGCCAGGTGGGGGTTGGCCAATTCGGCTACGGTGCCCTCCACGGCCACCCGGCTGCGCCCCACCTGGGCTCTGAGTTCGGTCAGAGTCACAGCATCGTCGCCCAAAGCCACTTTTCCCTTCAGGTCGCGCACCGGCAGGGGGAACTGCGCCGCCTCCAGCGCGGCCTCCTGCACTTCCACCGTGCCCTTAACCCCGTACACCCCGGAACCGTCCGGCCGGTAGTCCAGGTCCACCCGCACTTGCGCCCGAAACAGTTGCCCCTGGGGAAGGCTCAGGCAGGGCAGGGATAAGTCCCCGGCTACATGCCAGGCCCGCCGCGTACCCTGTACGGTGAGGTCGAATTGGGCACTCCCCTCGGTTTGCAACTGCTGGAGGGTTTCCACTTCCCGCAGGGGTTCCCATTTGGCCAGGGCCGACTGCAGTTCGGCCAAATCCAGCGCGGCGCTGGACGCGGTTAAGGCCACCTGCGGGTCGGTCAAGCGGCTCACAGTGCCCTCCACCCGCACGGGACTTCGCCCCACCCGCGCCCTAAGGCCGGACACCGCGACCCGGTCGTCGGCCAGGTCGAAATGTCCGGCCAACTGGGTCACGGGCAGGTCGAACCCGGCCCAACGAAATCCAGCCCGGACCAGGTCCACTTGGCCACGAAGGCCGTACACCCCGGGGCCGCCCTTCTGGTAGCGCAAATCCAGTCGGGCCCGAGTCCGGGCCAGTTCCCCCTCCGGGATTTTCAAATCCGGCACCTCCACTTCGCCCACCAGCGTCCAATCCTCCGGAGTTCCGCGGAGGGCCAGGTTAAGCCAAGCACTGCCCTGGGCCTCCAACTGCTGGAGGATTTCCACTTCCCCCAGCGGTTTCAAATCCGCCAGGGCCGCGCGCAGTTCCGGCACCTCCAAGTGGGGGCTGATGACGGTTAAGGCCACCTGGGGCCAAGTTCCCGCGGCTATTTGGCTCACTTCTCCGTTCAGCCACAGGGAACTGCGGCCCACCTGTACAGCCAGGCGGTGGAAAGCAAGGACTTCTTCGCCCAAGCGCACCGTACCCCGCAAGTTGGTCACCGGCAGGGAGAATTCGGCCCAACGGAACCCGCCTTCCTTGAAGGCGACGGTGCCGCTCACGCCCCGCACCCCCGTGCCCGGCCGATAGCGCAAGTCCAAGGTCGCGGTGGTAGCGAACAGGTCGCCCTGCGGATGGTGCAGCGGTGGCAGGCGTAACCTCCCCACCACCGCCAAATTGCGGAGCGAGCCGCCCAGATGCACGTCCACCGCCGCCGGACCCTCGCTTTCCAGTCCCCGCAGGACCTCTACTCCCCGCAAGCGGGGGGACAATGAAAGCAGGGCGCGAACAATGGGAGTCAGGTACAGGCGCGGGCTTGCCAGGTCCAGGGCCAGCCGCGGCCGGCGCGGCAAATCGGAGACCACTCCCTCCAGCAGAACCGGACTGTCCCCCACTTGGGCCCTCAGGTTTTGAACTGCAAGCCACTGCCCCCGGAAAGTCAGCGTGCCGTGCAGGTCGGAAACCGGCAGGTCGAAGGCGGCCACCTGGAACCCCACCTCCTCCAGGCGCACCGTTCCCTCCAGCCAGCGGCGGCGCGGTTCCATGCTCAGGGCCAAGTCGGCCCGCAGGCCCCGCAACTGTCCACCAGGCCAAGCCAGGGGCGGCAAACGGAGGCCTCCCCGCACAAACAGACTGCTCAGGGAGCCCCGCAGGTGCAAGTCGGCCTGTACTGCTCCCGAGGCGCTCACCTGCTGCAGGACCGCCATCCTCCCCTCAGCGGAAGCCCAGGGAGACAGGGCCCGCTTTACATCTGCCACCCACAAGCGGGGCGTGACCACCCGCAGGTCGAAGGAAAGGTTGCGAGGCAGACCCCGCACGGCGCCGTCCAACCACACCGGACTGCGGCCCAGCCGGGCCGACAGGCGTTGCAGGTAGAGTTCCTCCCCCAAGACCTGGACCTGTCCCCGCACCTGGGTCACCGGCAGGGAGGTGCGGGGAAGCACGAACCCGGCCCGGTCAAAAGCAACAGTGCCCTGCACACCGCCCAGGCCGCCGCTGCCTGGCCCGTAATGCACGTCCAACTCCCCCCTCGCCCCTAAGAGGGTCACCTGGGGCGTGCGCAGGGGCGGCAAGTCGAAAGTCCCCCTCACTGCCAAATCCCGCGGCGTTCCCCGTAGCCGCACCTCCAATCGGGCCGGCCCCTTCGCCTGCCAATGGCGCCACAATTTGACTTGGGGTAGTACCATCGGCAGTTCGTCCAAGAACAGGGGCGAGGCAGCGGCGTGCAAGTTGAAGTAGGGTTGGGCAAAGTTGTCCACCCGCCCGTTGAGGACCAGTTGGCTGCGACCTATTTGGGCCTGGAAGTTCCGCAGCCTGACCCCCTGCGGGGTAACCTCGGCTTCCCCCTGGGCAACCTCCAGCGGTCGGCCCAGAGCGGCCAAGTGGACAGAGACCTCGCGCAGGCGCACTACCGCGGTGAAATCCACTTCGGTTTTACCCTCCGCCGTCCTCTGCAATTGCCATCGGGCTCGGGCGTTTAGGAACCCCCGCTGTACCTGTACCTCGCGGTGAAAGGCCAAGTAGGGCCGAAAGAAGCCTAAGTCCGTTTCCTCCACTCTGGCCCGCAGGTCGAAGGTGAGGGGCAGAAGTTTCACCGTGCCCTGAACCCGCACTCGCCCTACTTCTCTCTGCTCCCGCCAGCGGGAGGGCGGGAGAGGGGGATTCAACCTCGGTGCCAATGCCTGAGCCTGTAGGCGCACGCGCATCACTCCGGGGCGGAGGAAACTGACGGCCACATTCACCCCCCGAAACTGAGCGTGTAGGGGGTCAGAGGCCGAGCCGACTTGATAGTCCACCAATTGCACCACGCCCCCGCGAACTTCCACCCGGCCGGTGAAGGGCGGAGGGCGAGTGGGTTTAACTTTCGGCTTGGGCAGGAGTTCTAAGAGGTTCCACCGGCCCTGCGGGTCTCGTTCCAGGCGCAGCCGGGGCTCCACCAGGGTCACCGCGCGCACGCTTTGCAGGGGCTTGCCCCGCAGCAGCGACCCCAGGCGGTAGCGGAGGTGCAGTTGGCTCAACTGCAGGAGGGGCTCAGTAGTCCCTTCCCCTCCGGCAATAGTTATGTCCTCCAAGACCAACCCCCGCCACAGCCGCCCGTACACCCGTCCGATGCGCACCTTCCGGCGCAAGTACCGCGACAACTGCTGCTCTGCCAGAACTTTAATCTGCCCCTGGACAGGCCCCTCGCGCAGCGAGAGCAGAATGCCCACTACCATCGCCGCGGTAAGCAGTACCCCCACCGCCCACCATATCCAACGGCGGTGCCGTCGCCTGTCTTCAGGCTGCACTTGTGCCGTGGTCATTGTTCTCCGCATTTCTGGGGTGCCACGCTTTCGCACCCCGGCTGAACACCTATTTACTTTAGACCCTTGTCACCCCCCAACGGTTTCATAGGCGCCGATATTCGTCCACCACGCGGGCCAAAGTCAACACCATTACCCGCTTTACCCCCTGCCGCTTCAGGGCAAAGGCACTTTCCCGCACCGTTGCTCCCGTGGTGTACACGTCATCCACCAGCAGCGCCGTGGCTCCTGGCAGGTAGGGATGTTCCCGGGCCTGGAAAGCCCCACGCACGTTTTGCCTCCGCTCTCGGCCGGACAGTTCAACCTGAGGGCGGGTATCTCGTATCCGTTCCAGGACGCCTTCCAATACCGGGCGGTTCAGCCATTCCCCTACCACCCGCGCCAACAGGGCCGCCTGGTTGAACCCCCGCTCCCGCTGGCGTGAGGGGTGCAGGGGCACGGGCAC
>DTZQ01000584.1 GCA_012961305.1 Armatimonadota bacterium
CTGCGGTGCTCCCAAGAAGCCTCCTCACCCAGAGTTCAAACTCGGGGCTACCTTTACCAAACCAACGGAAGTTGGTCAAGTCGGTTGCCCACCGAGTTGGCGACCGCAGTCCAAGATTTCCTCTTGGGCAGGTCTGAGGGCGAATTTAACATTGTCAAGTTAAGTGCTCCAGGTTTTAGGTCCCGCTTATCCTTGAGAAACCGGCGGGTCTACCCACTTTCCGTCGGCTTTGAGGAGGTTAATAAGTTCCTCCACCCCCTGCTTCTGGGGAATGTTGGCCTTCACACATTCCTGTCCTCGGTAGAGGTCAATCAATCCTGGGCCCTTTCCCACGTAACCGTAATCGGCCCCAGCCATTTCCCCCGGCCCGTTCACAATGCACCCCATTACTGCGATGTCCAAACCGCGCAAGTGCTCAGTGGCGGCTTTGACCTGGGCCAGCACCGTGGGCAAGTCAAATTTCGTCCGCCCGCAGGAGGGGCAGGCGATGTACTCCACTTTCGTCTTGCGCAAACCTAAGGCCTGCAAAATGTCGTAGCACACGGGAATCTCCTGCAGCGGGTCTTCAGAGAGGGACACCCGAATGGTATCGCCAATGCCTTCCGCCAGCAAGGTGGCAATGCCCGCAGTGGATTTGAGGCGCGCGTACGGGCCATCGCCGGCTTCCGTCACTCCCAAGTGCAGCGGGTAGTCCATCCCCAACTCGTCCATCCGCTTGACCAACAGTCGGTTGGCCTGAATCATCACCGGCACCCGCGAGGATTTGAGGGAAATAATCAGGTTGCGGTAGTGATACTTCTCGCAGATGCGCACGTACTCCAGGGCAGACTCAACCATGCCCTCGGGCGTGTCGCCGTACATTACGCGAATGCGCTCGGACAGGGAGCCGTGGTTGACGCCGATGCGCATGGCGATGTCGCGCTCCCGGCACACCTCCAGGACAGGCCGCAGGGCTTCCTCAATGGCAGCCAGTTCCTCCGCAATTTCCTCCTCGGTGTACTCTTCCTCCCGCGGGCGGGGCTTCCGATAGACGAAGAGGCCCGGATTGATGCGCACCTTATCCACGTACTGGGCCACCTCAAGGGCAATGGGACTGCCTTGATGGTGCACATCGGCGACCAAGGGCACCTCCACGCCCCAATCTTGCAGCCGCCGCCTGACTTCCGCCACCGCTCGCGCTTCGGCCAGGGTGGGTGTGGCTACGCGCACAATTTCACAGCCCGCCTGATGCAGTTGCAGGATTTGCCGCGCACAGGCTTCTACGTTGCGGGTGGGCTCGGTCACCATGGATTGCACCACAATAGGATGCCCTCCCCCTACGGTGACCTGGCCCACCCGCACCGGACGGGTCGGACGTCGCGGATATGGAGTTGGCATAGCCCTCGTCTCCTTCACTCTGGCAACTTCTTCCATTCTTCCGCGGTGAGTTGCTCCTTCCCCCTGGGGCCAATTTTCAGCAGCACGCCCCGGTAGTTCACCCACACTTTCTCGCCCAAGGCGAGGTACTTGCCCAGTTCCGGCCGCTTCGTCAGCAGGTCCCAGTAGGCCTCGCTGTCGTACTTGATTTCCAGCACCGTTTGCCCTTCCTTCGGTTCTTCGGGGAAGTCGCTGTCCACCCACACCTCCTCGTGCAGGTAGAAGGTTTTGTCGCCCACATGCCTGATGGTTTCTACCTCTCTCTCACTTTCCCGCTCACTGGCTTTCAGTCCGGCGATGTACTGACTGGCGCGCACGGCGCCAGAACCACCTAAACTACCCTGGGCCGAGAGGCTTGGGGTCGGGGGGCCAGCCGGGCCCAGGGCCCCAGGCATGCCTGCTTCTGCCCTATCCCGCCGGAGTTGCCCAAGAACGGGTACCTCTCTCAGCCATTCCTCCGGAGGTCGCCGGAATGCCCAATCCCCCCACCGCCGGCGCGGCTCCTGCACCAAGAAGGAGGTGTAAGGGGTAACGATGCCATAGCGGGTGGCCAGGCGGATGACCTCTTCGCGCAACTCCGGGTCTTCGCCCTCCAAGCGAATCTCCTCCAGCAGATGGCCGATTTTGCGCCGGGCCCACAGGCGGGGGATGAAATCGTTCTTGCGCTCCCGCCGAGGCAGTTCGACTGGGTAGCGGAAGGTTTCCCGCCGCCCTTCCAGGCGGCCCCGAAGGATGACCTCCGCCTCGCCCCAGCCCTCGTAGCGTCCGAAGATGGTCAGTTGGGTGCCCCGGAACAAATCCGGCAGGGTGCGAGGGTAGAGGTCATACACCCGCACCCCGCGCACCTCCAGGGTGCGAGGGTAGAGGTCATACACCCGCACCCCGCGCACCTCCAAATCCAAGTCCGACAGCACCGGCGAACTGACCTTCAAATAGAAAGAACTGACCGCGATTTCCAAATCCTCCCCCGGCCGCACATAAGTGGTCACCCCGCGGTTCTCGGCGGAGAGTTTGTCCAGCAGGAAGGTGTTCACGTCGTCTCCCACGCCGAACACGAAACAGCGCACCTCGGGCTCATTGGCCCGGCTCACGTTGCGCAGGATGTTTTTGACGTTCCGCTCACCCACCGTAGGCAGGCCGTCGGTGAGGAACACCAACATCTGGGGGCGTTCTGTGGGGCGGAACAGTTTCAATCCGGCCAGCAGCCCGTCGTTAATGGCCGTCCCGCCGGCGGCTCTAAAGTCCTCCACGAACTCCTTCGCCTCGGCTATCCTCCTTTCACTGGCGGGCACCAATTCCTTCGCGAACAGGTCCACGCCCGTGCTGAAGGACAGGACGTTGAACCGGTCTCGCCGGTTGAGGTGCTCCAAGCAGAACTTCAGAGCCGCGCGTGCCTGCTCGATTTTGCGCCCCGACATGCTGCCCGAAGTGTCAAAAACGAACACGATGTCCTTGGCGGCAATTTCCTGCTCCCGCAGTTCGTGCTTGGGGGCCAGCAGGAGCATAAAATAACCTTTTTCATCGCCGTAGCGCCGATGGGCCAGGAGGTTCAGACCAAACTGTTCCTCCGACAGGGTGTAGTAGAGGATGAAATCCCGTTGGGGTCGGAGGTTGCGCTGCTCGAAACTGGCCTGTACGATGTAATCCCCCCGGCGGCGAACGTCTAAGTCGTGGGTGGGCGAATAGACCGCTTTGATGGGCACCTGGGATTCGATGTCCACGGCGATGACTACTTCTCCCACCACGCCCGGCTCGTAGCGGTACAAACGAGGGTCATCCCGGGGCCGTTCCCTCAGAGGCCGGATGGGAGGCCGGGGCGGGCGGGCAAAGGCCTTCCTTTTCAGCGGAAACACATAACTGACCAGGCCGGCGTCGTGGGGGAGGGTCTGGGAGTACTCCAACTCGATGCGCTTTTCGCTGAGGGGCGGAATGGGGAAAATGCGGGCTCGGAAAAGGTTCCGCCCCACGTACTCCAGCAACGCCGGGTCACGGGTGCGCCGGACAATGCTCTCGTAAATGCGCCGGGCTTCCTCGCGCTCCAAAAGTTCCGCTCCGTACCGCTCACCGTCAATGTACAGGGCGAAATCGGACACCGCTGCTCCCTCCGGCAGGGGGAACAGATAAGTGCCCTCCAACTGATAGCGGTACTGGTTGTAGAACACCTGGGTCAGGTGCGTGGTCGCGGCGAAACCCTTAATGGTGACCTGCACCTGTTGCTGGGCGACGGCCAGCGGGCGGGGATGGGGCACTGGCGGAATAGGCCGAGGTAAGATGAGGCCCTGTCCCCAAACTGCTGACGCCATCAGCAGGCTGAAGTATAATCCTCCTCCGTGAGTGAAAATTTGCGCACGCATGGTTTCGCTCCTTTCGTAATTACCCGACCAGGTTAAATTCGCCGCTTAGACCTGCCCCAAGATGGAAACCTTGGGCTACGGTTACCCAGTCGGTTTGAAACCGACTTAACCAACTTCCGTTGGTTTGGTAAAGTAGCCCCGAGTTTGAACTC
>DTZQ01000585.1 GCA_012961305.1 Armatimonadota bacterium
CCCGCCACAGTGGCGGGTTCTGATGCCAATAGATGTCCCAGAAGGGCTTGCCCGTCAGCCGGCAGGGTATCATGTTGGAGATGTCCGGCGCCACGGGCACTCGGTCCGGCTGCTGGTTCCAAAAGGCGGTCAACGTCCGTTCCCTGGCAGTCATTTTCCCCTCCTAACGGTTCACATCCCCACTCCTCGCCGCAGAGAATACTGAGTTCATCCCCCTGTCCGGTAAATCACCGCTTTTGCACCGTTCGCCGCCACAGGACGAAGATGAGCGTCCCCATCACCAGGCAGACCAGGCCGACGAAGAACAGCCCCAGCAGCGGCTCGTAGCGCAGTGGGTCACGCGCCAGGAGCAGGAAGAACACGCCGCTTAGCCCCAAGGCCGCACAGGCCAGCCGGAACCAGTACTCGACGACGGGGCCTTCCGGCAACGGGGCCGGACCGAACAGCCCGGCGAGTTTCTCGACCGCGCTCCAGGGCAGAAAAACACCGCCCAACGCGATAGCGCAAGCAATCCCACAAATCGCCAACGCCACTTTCAGGGCTTTCGGGTTCAGGGGAGTCACTCCGTTGGCGGAACGTATCTGCGGAACGCCTACAAATAACCCCCAACCCCTGATCACACCGGCCGTGTCTGTTCGGTCTGGGGGTCGAACTCCAGGGTCCGACCGGTCAGGTACGAAGTGATGCCCATGTGCAGGGCGGTCATCACGTAGTAACCCAGGACTTCGTGACTGCGCGGCTTCTCACGGGTCTTAACGCTCTGCAGGAAGTCCTTCCAGTGTTCCGCCAGAGACGCCCGGCGTGTGCGGGCGATTTCCTCCCGCTGCCCCTCCTTGTTGACCGCGCGCTGCGGGTCAACCACAGCCCCCGGCCCACCGATGGTCAGGGTCGCCTGCTGTCCGCGAATTTGAATTGGCAAGCCCGTATCGTTGGCCACCCCGCCCAGGAGCAGCACCGAGGGGCCCTGGGGATACTCGATGACCAGGCTGAAGATGTCCGGCACCTCGCGGCCATCGTGGTAGTAGTAAAGCCCGCCGGAGGCCGTAACTCGCTTGGGGAAGGTCAGGCCCATGGCCTGCACCAGCGGCGTGAGGAGGTGGGGAAAGAAGTCGGTTCCCACCCCGCCGGAATAGTCCCAGAAGACCCGGAAGGAGAGGTAACGTCCCGGCTCAAAGGGACGCTTGGGCGCGGGCCCCAGCCACAGGTCCCAATCCAGCGTTTCGCCCGGTTTGAGGTCTGGGTCCGTGCGCGTGGGGTCGTAGAGGGCGATATATCCATTGCGACAGTCGCTCGCTTGGGCGTGGATGAGCGTTCCCAGGGCTCCGGCCTGGATACGCTCCGCGACCTGCTCCCAGATGCTATCGGACATGCCTTGGGTGCCGACCTGCATGACCCGCTGGTTCCGGGCAATGGCTCTCACCACCTCCTGCGGCTCGCGCAAGTCCTTCCAGTAGGTCATAGGTTTTTCACAATAGACATCCTTGCCTGCGTCAGCGGCGGCGATGGTCATCGGCGCGTGCCAATGGTCGGGCGTGGCGATGAGGACGGCGTCCACCTCCGGGTCTTCCAGCAGCCGACGGTAGTCCCGATAGGGCTTGGCTCCAGTGCGGGCGGCGGCCCGGTCGAGGCGCTTGGTGTACACATCGCACACAGCCACGATGTTCACCAAACCCTCCTCCCGCAACTTCAACAGGGTGCTGATATGCGAGTTGCCCATACCCCCGCAGCCGATGACGCCAATGTTGACCCTTTCATTCGCACCGGCCACTTGGGCCCACAACTTGGGCCCGACGCCAGCCGTTAGCAAGGTGGCACCAGCCGCCGTTGCGGCCTGGTGCAAAAACTCCCGACGATTCAGGTCTTTCCTTCGTTGCATGAATGTGCTCCTTCCTTTGCAAATACCAGCGCGGTTACAGCGGAAGTATACCGCTAATTGAATGCTTTGTCAAATGGGTAAGTTCCTGTTCAGGAATTACTGCCTGTGGTAAGGGAGGAGGAAAGGGCAGCGAGGCGGCGAAGTAAAATCCCACCGGGGAGGTTTGCGAAAATGGGACGAGATTTTCCTCCAAAGGGGGGAGAACTGCAACCTACGCCGAGCCGGCCGCTTAGCCGGCGCGAATTTCTAAAAACCACGGGTCGGGGTTTGCTAAGCGTGGGGGCCGGGCTGCTCGTCCGGCCGGGTCGGGCCCGCGCGGTTTCGCCGAACGAGAAAATTGTGGTCGGCCACATCGGCGTGGGCGGCATGGGCAATGCGCATGTGAGATGGTTCGCCAGTTTCCCAGAGGTTGAAATTGCGGCCATTTGTGACGTGGACGAAACGCACCGACTGGCTACGCTCCGCCGACTGCAGAAGTTGCGCCCTGACAACCGGGCCAAACCCTATGCCGACTTCCGTCGGGTCCTGGAGCGGAAGGACATTGATGTCATTACCTGCGCTACCCCCGACCACTGGCACGCCCTGGTGACCATTCTCGCCTTCCAGGCGGGCAAGGACGTTTACTGTGAGAAGCCGCTTTCGCACAACTTCCGAGAGGGCCAGGCCATGGTCAAGGCCAGTCGGCGGTATGGCCGCGTCTTCCAACTGGGCACGCAAATCCATGCGGGCCAGAACTACCATCGAGTAGTCGAACTGGTGCGGTCTGGGGTGCTGGGCCGAATTCACACCGTTCGGCTTTGGAAGACCGGCGGTTCCCCCGGCCTGGGCTACCCACGAGACGAACCCCCGCCACCGACTTTGGATTGGGATATGTGGTTGGGGCCCGCCCCTTGGCGCCCCTATAACCCGGCCCGCTGCCACCATAACTTCCGCTACTTTTGGGACTACTCGGGCGGGGTGTACGCCGATTTCTGGTGCCACATTGCGGACATCGTTTTCTGGGCCCTGGAGCCGACCGGTTTGCGGACCATCCAGGCCCGAGGTGAGGAACCCTCCGATGGCATCGCGGAGACGCCCCGCTGGATTGAGGTGGATTACGAGTTCGACGGCCTCACCCTCCATTGGAGCAGCCGCCCGCCGGACGTGCCAGGAGCAGCCGGCCGGGGCATCGGCGCCCAGTTCGAGGGAACTGAAGGCTCCCTGGTGACCGACTACGGTAGCCGAGTCATTTTCATCGGCGGCGAACAGTTGACGGACATTCCTGAGGTGCCGCAGACCATTCCCCGCTCGCCTGGCCATCAGCGTAACTTTCTCGACTGCGTGAAGAGCCGAGCGCGCACGGAGAGCCCTCTCGATTATGCCTTCCGCATGACGACCCCGATGTACTTGGGTGCCATTTCGTTCCGTTTGGGCCGGAAACTGACCTGGGACGCCGAGCGGGAGCAATTCATCGGCGATGAGGTTGCCAATCGGTTGCTCTTCCGCCCCTATCGCGCGCCCTGGTGGCTGCCAACGTGACAAGGGACGAGACGGCCCGGTTAGGACGGCGCTGAAGCGCCTGAGTCCAAAGGGCTTCGGCTCCACCCTTTTGGGGCTGGGGGTGAGGGCAGGATAACCGCGGGGCGGAAAAGTGAGCGCAGGGAAACGACCATGCTCAATTGGAAACTGCTGGGTCTGGTGTTGTTAACGGCTGCTTTCGGGACGGTTGGGGAGAAGCCCGGTTTTGCCCTGTCCCTGGGCGGGCGGTGCTCTCCCGACGGTTCAGTTTGCGTCACGGCGAATAACGGGGAAGAAGAACCAGTCTCCATTATCGCCGGCCTGCGGGCCAAGGATGCCGACGCCCGCCGTGGGGCCCGAGAGGCCGCCGTGCGGCTGGGGGCGCCAATGGTCGAGCCGCTCTTCGACCTGTTGGCGGAGGACGACGTGGCTTGCCGCCGGGTGGCGGAAGGCACGCTCTTCGCCATCGTGGCCGCATCCTCGGCGCCGGATGCTCCCCCGGCCCCTCGGGCCGCAGTGAGCGAGGCCCTGGTCGCGCAACTTCGAGGGAAGGGCCCGGCGCGGGTGCGTGTCTATGCCGCAAGGCTGCTGGGGCTCATTGGGGGCGCCGGCGCGGTGCCCGC
>DTZQ01000586.1 GCA_012961305.1 Armatimonadota bacterium
GGTAACTACTACTCAAGCGGCCCTTATCCCTGGCCTCCTCCTAACCCTCCCCGCACGCGGGGAGGGCGAGGGACGAGGGACGAGAAGGCCCCTTTGGAGTCAGGGGCTTGCGCCCCGTTAAGACCCGCTAAAGCCCCGACTCCGGAGGATTAAAAATGAATGGAAAGGAGCACAACCGATGAATTTCCATTTCCTACGAATTTCATTGTTTCTGCTGGTGTTCACCACTGCGGCTGGGGCTCAAATGCCTATGCCCATGGTGTCCGGGAAGGTGATTTCCGTGTTCTGTGTGGCCGAGGCTAAGGTTCCCCCCGATGCGGCGGAACTGCAAATTACCCTCGAGGCGCAAGGAGCCAATTTGACCGAGGCCTTTACGGCCGTGCAGCAGCAGGTGGAGGAATTGCGGGCCCGCTTGCAGGAGGAAAAAATTCCAGCCGCGGACATTGTAGTAGATGGGCCTAAGTTTGTATCTATGCAGGGCCTGGGGGCCTTGGGGGGAATGGGTATGCCGCCAGGAGGAGCACAAGAGCAAGCAAGAGCAATCCCTGGTGTGCAGCCCACAGCCCTGGTTTACACCCAGGCGGAGGAACCTTCGCCGGGCATAGGGGAACTGGCCCAGGCAACCGTGCACGTGCGGTTGCCTATGAACCCAGACGAGGTGGTCGAAAGTTTGCGGCGGGTGGATGACCTAAAGGCCGCGCTGGCGGAGGATGGGTATCCGGTGGACCGGGTGACCTTCATCCTGCGGAATCAGGCCACCGCAGAGCCGGCCCTGTTCCAAGATGCCCTGGCCAAAGCCCGCCCTCTGGCCCAAGCCGCGGCCCAAGCCGTCGGGGTGAAGTTGGGAGCCCTGCACAGTATTATGTCCTTCAACATGGGCGAAATGATGCGTTCCGTGATGCAGGGCATGTTCGGCGGCCTGGGGCCTTTGGGCCAAATGATGGGAATGCTTTTCGGAGGGGGCGGTGGCTCCACCGACCCGACGGCGGTCACGGTCACGCAAATGGTAGTGGTGAATTTTGCCTTTGAATAACCCTGGGGGGGCTTGGACGCAAGCGGCGCGGATAGGAGCCTAAGTTTGAAAAAACCGGGAAGTGGGCAAAGTAAGAATGGGTTGTCATCTTGCCCGCTGAATGCAGGAGCAAGTCATGAGGGAGATTAACCGCCGCATTTTCAACCGGACCTTTCAAGTGATAGGAGCAGTGTTTCTGGGGGGAGCGATGTTGGCCCTGGCCCTTCCCCTGGCCGCTATCGTTCTGGGTTTGGCCGCCTTGCTGGGACCCATCGGAGGAATTGTAGGCTTGGGAGTGGCCGGATTGGTAGGGGTACGTTGGCTGGACGCAGTAACTTTGCAGATTTCCAACCGAGGTCTCAAGTCGCGCCTGGTTCGCAAATTGGAGACCATCGGCGATTTGCCCTTTAACCCTCAGGATTGGAACGTTCGCTTCGTAGGGTTGGCCCATCCGGTGCGCATCCGACTGGCCCGGTTAGAGACCGACGACGATGTGGGCTTCCTGCAGGTCACCCCGCAGGGAATATGCTATCGGGGCGATGTGCTCACCTTTGACGTGCCTATGGAGGATGTTTTAGAGGTCAGATTGCGCCCTTTAGGATACGGCTATGGGATGTTTGGGATGAGGTGCATTGAAATAAGGTTCCGCAATGAGGAGCCCTTTCGCTCGCTTCTGCTGGTCTCACGGGAGGGAGAACGCCTTTCGGAGGCTAACCGGGACACCATCGCCCTGTACCACCGCTTGCGCGCCTATCTGCCTTTGCAACCGGAAGTGAGTGAGCGTCGTCCCGTCCGCGAAAGACTCACCGAGCCGGTGGAGCGGGAGGAGGAGGTTACGGAGCGGGTGTCGGAGTGACCTCTTCTCCTACCTTTAAGCCCCACAATATAAACAGGGTAAGCCCCACAGCCAGAGCAATGGCCACCAGACCTTGGGCCAAGTTATGCCGCCGCCGCCGAATTCGCGCCCACACCACTGGCGGCACGGCCAACCCCAGCCAGGCCCAGCCCGGCCCGAAAAACTTTGTGGCCACGACGATGGCGGCCGCCAGCACCGAAGGGTGCAGGCTGATTTTCCAGCGATAGGTAATAATGGTGAACACGGCTCCGTTGCCCACCAGGCACAGGCCCAGAGCCACTAATTCCCGGGGTGCCTCAAGGGCCTGGAGCAGCAGGGTGCCAGCCGAAATGCTGGCTAAGGCTACCAAAAACGGCCCCCGCCGCTGCTCCCGCAGCATGATGTGAAAATCGGTGATGCGCTGGCCTAAGACGTTGAGGGCAATGTAGAGGAACGGCAGCAGAGTGGTGAAGGCCAGAACAATCCCTCCCCAGACCCAGAATTCCCGCCAGGCAGGAGCATACCGCCAGACAACTGCCAACCCGAAAGCAGGAATGATGAAATACGGACTGGCGGCTGCTGAGAGAACGAAGGCTAAGCGGTCAGCCCAAGTTGCCAGGCGGTTCAAGTTGGACATAAGCCAATTGTAGTAGCATTCGGCCCTTAGTGGTCAGCCGGAAGATTATGGGCGTAATATGTAAAACGGGTAGTCTACCCCCTTTGTGTTGATACCCTCTTCTCACCGCCAAGACGCTGAGATTGCAGAGTTTTTCGGGCTTTCTCGGCCTCCTCTGGGTTTGTGCGGTGAAACGGCAA
>DTZQ01000587.1 GCA_012961305.1 Armatimonadota bacterium
CCGCGTGCGGGGGGATAGAGGGGGGGCATCCTGCATCGAGGTAGAAGGGGGATGAGGATGGCCTAATTGCCGTCAACACGCCCAGAGCGTCCTTTTCCTGCTTAGGCCCCACGTTTGCACTAAGGGCTTCTTACCGTGCCTCCTCCGGCGAGGGGAAAACGAAGAAAAGGGGCACCTCAACGAGCCGCTGTCGGCCATATTCAACGGCCAACCGCCCGCCCATCGGGCCGGCGTAGAAGGCATCTTCCAGGGTGAAGGTTAGTCGCTGGCGCAGCGTCTGGCCGGGCAACAGTTTCACCTCCAACGGCGAGGGGGTAATCCGTACACCTGGGGGGAAATCGGCCTTCAGCCGCACCGTCAGCGGTTCCGGTTGGAAACTGCGCAGGACGACTTCCACCCTTTGCTCGCTGCGGGCTGCCTCCACTTGGCCGCCGAGGGTTTGCACTGCGACGGACAGGGCTGGCTCCAGTCGGAACCGCGCGCTGGCGACGTGCCCACCCAATAGGTCGGTGGCTACTACCATCCATTCCCCCGGCGGGTCGTTGACGGCGAAAGTGGGGCGCAACTCGAGCCGACCCTCCTCTGCTACCCGATAGCCTCCGTATTCCCGCCGCTCACGCCCGTCAGGAGCCAGGAATTGCACCCGTACCGGTTGTAGGCCCGGCACCCCTTGCCCCGCCGCGTCCAGCAATCGGATGGTGACCGGGAACGGAACGGCGGGGACTGCGGCTGCTCCTCTACCATAAGGTAACTCGTTCCCCACCCTTAGCCCCTTGCCCCTCACCGCTGGGATTTCGATGGTGACCTTTTCCAGGCGCGTGGGAGTGAGCAGGAGCAGTTTGCCCTCCCCGGCGCGGAAGGTCATTCCGCCAGTCTCCACCACCCTCTCTGCGAATACGTCGTACACCGTTGCCTCCGCGGGCAGCGCCACCTGCACGGTAAGGGGTTCCGTATCCCGCAGGTTCAGCAACATCAGGGCCCGCACCCCGTTGGCGTCGAAGGCCCGCACGGCCAACTCGTCGCTGGGGCAGCGCAACAGCGGTTCCACCAGCGGGTAGAGCACCCGCCGGGCGGCAGCCACCGCTGCTTGCCGTCGTTCCGGCGGACTCGTGGGGTGGGCATCAAAGGTCTCCTCCAACCGCCGCGCACCGGGCACTTCCACGCGGCAGTTGCGGTCCAGCAGCACCGTGCCGCCGTTGCGCACGTACTCGGTCAGGGCCCGGTACACTGATGCGGGCAGCACCTGCACGTCGGTTAGCAGCAGCACCCGATACCGCTTCGCTTCTCCCCGCCCCAGACTCTCCTCATCCACTAACTCGACCGGCAACTGGGCCCGCAGAAGGGCAAAGAAAGTGCCAGCCACAGCGTGGGCATGGGTATCCTCATGGTGGTAGGGCCGGGGAAGCAGGTCGAAAACGCGGTAGGCACTGGTGGAGAACGAAAGCAACAGGCCCAGCGGCGAAGGAACCCGGCGCAGGCGGTAGAGCAGAGGGCCGAACTTTTCCACCAGTTCGCCCTGGTGCCGAAACTCCTCCCACACCGCCGGATGTCCCTCGGTGAACTGGGCCTCGGCCTGAAATGGGCAATAGGTAATGCCCTTCGCCCCGGCCGTCAGCAGGCTGAAGAAGGAACTGCGTTCGTACTCCGGCGTGCGCTCCTCGAAGGAAGGGCCCCAGATGTTGTTGTGGGCCGAGGGCGTGGCCCAGAGTTCCTTCTCCCGCCCGCCCAAGAACGCCTGTTCGGCGAAGAGCAGGTGGTAGGGCGGATAGGGGGGATAGGCGTAGTAGGTGAGCAGTCCCACCGCGCCCAGTTCGTAGGTGGGCACGGCCCCAATGCCCGGCCACCACACGGCTCCGTGCTCCGGCCCGCCCACGGCTCTCGGTGCGGCCTCGGAAATGGCCCGCTGCACCACGGCTTGATACTCGGCCAGGATGTCCTGACTGCGGAAACGCATCCATTCCAGCCAGGGGTCGTCGTCCGGCAGCACCCCGGACACGCCCCGCAGTTCCTCCGCCCTGCGCCGGGGCGCGTCCCGACCGGTTTTCGCCCGGAAAGCGGCCCGAGCCACAGGGCTGTAATCCTGCAGGGGGCCGCGGTAGATGTCCGGCTTCCCGCGCCACATGGCCACGTCGTCGCCGAAATAGACCTTGCGGGCGAAGGCCGGATGGTCCCTCACCCGCGCCAACGCCTGGCGGGTCAACTCGGCTGCTGGCCGCCGGGCCGACTCGCTGAGTAGCGAAAGGTTGGGACGGTCTTTGCTGGTGTGGACGAATATCTGCTGACCTTCGGAATCGAGCGCGATGTCCTCAGGACGGAGGGCCGGCCGGCCAAAATAGAGCCCCAACAGCGGCAGGAAGCATATTCCACGCTTGGCCGCCCCGTCCAAAAAGTAGAGAAAGGGCTGGTGGGGCCAGCGGACTTGCCCGGCGAAGGCGTTCATCTTCGCCGAGGCCAGCAGGTCAAGGCCTCGGTCAATGTTCCCCGGCACGAAAGGTGGGTGGGGGAAACGTTTGCCAGTGCAGCCTTCGATGACGTAACCGTAGAAGCCAAAGCCGATGGTCGGCTGGGCTGGTGGGATGAGGGTAATTTCCGCGGCATCCCTGGCCAATACTTCTCCGTCGGCTCGCCAGGCGGCGCGGAGGGTGTAATCCGTACAGGCCAAATCGGCCGTGGCCAGGTCGAACCGCACCGGTCGCGTTTCCTGAGGCGGAAGGGCTACCTTTTGCTCCGCCCGCGCCGTCAGTTGCCGGCCCTCCCACAGTTCCACCCGCAGGAAGCCGGTTAGAGGTTCCGCGCCGGCGTTACCGAGCACCAGGGAAACCGGCACGCTTTGTCCCCGCACGTACACCTGCCGGGGCAGGGCCAAACGCAACTGGGCGGGCGGGCCGGGGTCGAAATCGGTGGGCGGGCCGACCTCCAACTGCACGCCGTCAATCCAGGCCTCGCCGCCGGGGTAGACGCGAAAGCGCAAGTAGAGGCTGGCCGCGCCCGCTTTGGGGGTGAAGGTCAACACTGTCCGCGTCCATCCCTCCCCCTCAGAGCGGAAGGGCAGTCCCTTGCCCCACTCCGCGCCCACGATGCCCACGACGTTCCCGTCCGCAGCGAACAGGTGGGGAAAGACGCGCCCCTCGCGCTCGGCTTGGACGTAGAAACTCAGGGTGTAGGTGGTCAGGCCGCCGACGGGAAACTGGGCCGTAGTCGCGTCGCAGTAGGGTTTGCCCTCCGGCGTGGCCCGCAGGTGCAGGCTGCGTCGTCCGAAACGGGCCCGTTCTTCGGTAACCTCGGCCACGTTTTCCGCGGCGACTGGCTCCAGGTTCCAAGCCAGAGGTTTTCCCTCCGCGTCCACCAGTTCGAGGCTGGGGTTGGGCACTGGCAGGCGGTAGGTTGGGGGCGGAACTGGCTGCAGGTGCAGGTCATCCAGCCATATTTCCCCGCCGGGATAGGCTCGAAAGCGCAGGGCCAGTTGGGCTGCCCCCGACGGCGCTCGGAAGCGCACCTGGGCCCGTTCCCACCGCCGTCCGCCGAAGCCGTAGTAGGGCACTTTCGGAAGCGCATTTCCCTCGGCATCGTAGAAGTGGGTAAACACGTTCCCCCCGCCGTGGACGGCGAAAGTGAGGAGATACTCCGTGTCCGGGGCGATGGGGAACGGTTCAGACACCGCGTCGCAGTAGGGACGGCCTTCCGGGTGGGCCTGCAGGTGGAGGCTCCAGGTGCCCTGTCGGGCGTGGCGGTTAGTCACTTCGGCTACGTTCTCCGGCGTGGTGGGTTCCAACCGCCAGCCCACCGGCTCGCCCTCCGGGGTGCGCTCCTCGAAACTGGGATTGGGCACCGGCGGCTCGTCCGCCCCGCCGACCCAAAGCAAACCTCCCAGCAGCCAACTTAGGATGCAGTAGTTCATCGCGTTACCGAATATAGCATATACCTCCGCGGCAGTCAAGAGGGAAAGCCCCGCCGAGCAAAATTTCAGCAACTCAGGAGGGAAAAACTGCGAAGTTGCGAATAAATCCTAAGGGGCGGAGAAAATGCGAGCAATAGGGAGAGAACATTATGACCACTACCAACGAATCGTACAGCCACTTGTTTGCCCCGTTGAGGGTGAACCACCTCACCCTGCGCAACCGGGTCGTGATGCCGCCCATGGTGACGAACTTCGGCGTCACTACGGAGCGGTCCCGGGCCTGGTACGCGGAGCGGGCCCGAGGAGGGGTAGGTCTAATAATCGTGGAGGCAACCCGTCTGCCTTTCTTCGACCAGCCCGGTTTTGCACTGGGCCTGCGGGCCCTGGCCGAGGCGGTGCACGCGGAGGGAGCCACCATCGCCATTCAACTGTTTGCTCCGCCCCAGGTCAACGGGGAGCCGGTGGAGGTCACCGGTTCCGAAACAGCGCGGGGGATTACCAGGGAGGAAATTCGGGCCCTCATTGACCGGTTCGCGGAAGTGGCGAAGGTAGTCCAGGAAGCGGGTTTCGATGCCGTAGAGCCTCACGGCGCGCACGGCTTCTTCCTGAACCAGTTCTTCTCCCCACGTTTCAACCAGCGGGAGGATGAATACGGCGGCGATTTGGTCGGGCGCATGCGTTTGGGGTGCGAGATTGTCCGGCGCATTCGTGAGGCGGTGGGGCCGGATTACCTCATCCTCTACCGCCACACGCCAGAGGAACGCGCGGCTGGAGGATACACTTTGGAGGAGAGTCAAACCTTCGCTCAGGAGTTGGTGCGGGCGGGGGTGAACGTGTTGGACATCTCGCCCAGCACCGAGCCAGACGGTGAGCACGCGGGCCTGGCGGCGGCCATCAAGTCCTGCGTGGACGTCCCCGTCATCGCTGTAGGGGGGATGAACGACCCAGAGGCGGCCGAGGCCGCCCTGCGGGCCGGGAAGTGCGACCTGGTGGCCATTGGACGGGGGCTCATCGCAGACCCCTATTGGCCAGAGAAAGTGTTCTCCGGCCGCCGGGCGGAAATCGTGGCGTGTGTGGAATGTAACGAAGGTTGCTTCGGCAACCTGCGCCAGGGCGTTCCTATCGGCTGTACCCAGAACCCGAGGGCGGGGCTGGAATATCAGGAGGCATAACTACTACTCAGGCGGCCCTCACCCCCGGCCTCCTCCCAACCCTTCCCGCGCGCGGGGAGGCCCTTTGGAGTCAAGGGCTTTAGCCCCGTAAAGAGTTCGGGAGAAACGGAAATGAAATGGATGAGTCACCGACCGTGGGCATTGGTGCTGGGCTGGTGGTTGCTAATGGGGGGGTGGACGGAAGCGGCGGAGCAAACCCTCCAGCACCGCTGGGTCTATTGCAGTTTCAACCTGCTGGTGGAGGAGAACGTAGAGAAACTCCAGGGGGTAATGCGCCAGGCGGCCCGCGCCGGGTACAATGGCATCGTGCTGGCCGACTACAAGTTCAACCTCCTCGACCGTATGATTCCGCGCTATTTCGAGCATGTGGCCAGGGTCAAACGCACGGCCCAAGAACTGGGCTTGGAACTCATCCCTTGCGTGTTCCCCATCGGCTACTCCAACGGCCTGTTGGCCCATGACCCCAATTTGGCCGAGGGCCTACCGGTGCGCGATGCACTTTTCGTGGTCAAAAACGGCCAGGCTGACCTGGTAGCCGACCCACCCGTGAGGTTGCGAAACGGCGACTTCGAGCAGGTGAACGGCAATACCTTCGTCGGCTGGAAGTGGCAGGACGAGCCTGGAAAAATTACCTTCGCCGACCGCCAGGTCGTCCACCGGGGCCGGCTTTCCCTGCGGGTGGAGAACATCGGCCGGTACGACCCGAAACACGGCCACGGGCGCATCATGCAGGCCGTCCGGGTGGCTCCCTTCCGCCAGTACCACGTTTCGGTGTGGGTGAAGACCCGGGATTTCGAGCGGGCCTCCGGGGTGCGCATCGCCGTGCTCGCCCCCGACGGGAAATCGCTCAACTACACCGACCTAAGAGTGAAGCCCACTCAGGAGTGGACCCAGCACCACATCATCTTCAACAGCCTGTCCTACGACGAGGTGCGCCTCTACTTGGGCGTGTGGGGCGGGAAAGGGGGCACGCTTTGGTGGGACGATGCCCGCTTGGAGGAGGTCGGCCTGCTGAACGTGCTGCGGCGGCCGGGCTGTCCCCTGACGGTAAAGGGAGAGGACAGGGCGGTGTACGAGGAGGGCCGCGATTTCGAGCCGGTGCGGGACGAGCGGTTGGGAGTGGTGCCCTGGGCAGGGGAGTACGAGGTCTACCACCAACCGCCGGTACTGCGGCTGACCCCCAACTCGCGCTTGCGCGAGGGCCAGCGGTTGCGGGTGAGTTTCTACCATCCGGTCGTCATCTATCGAGGACAGGTGATGTGCTGCCTGAGCGAGCCGAAGGTGTACGACCTGCTGCGCGACCAGGCGGAGCGCGTGCAGCGTCTGCTCTCTCCGCGAGGCTTCTTCATGAGCCACGACGAAATGCGGGTGGCGAACTGGTGCGCGGCCTGTCAGGCGCGGAAGATGAGGCCGGGACAACTGCTGGCGGACAACGTGCGCCGCTGTGTGGAAATCCTGCGGGCGGTGAACCCCCGGGCGACCATCTACGTCTGGTCAGATATGTTCGACCCTTTCCACAATGCACGGGGCGACTATTATCTGGTCAACGGCAGTTGGGAGGGGTCCTGGGAGGGACTGCCCTCGGGGGTGGTCATCGTCAACTGGTTCTTCCGCGAGCGGAAGCGAAACCTGCCCTGGTTCGCCCAGCGGGGACATCGGCAGATTTTGGCTGGCTACTACGATAAACGCCAATTCTACACGCCCCAATGGCTCGCCGAGGCCCGCGGCGTGTCGGGAATTATCGGGGTGATGTACACCACCTGGCGGAGCGAATACAAAGATTTAGAAGGCTTCGCCCAGGCGGTTTGGGGGAGGTGAAAACAGGCATTGCAGGATACCTCCCCTCTATCCCCCCGCAGGCGGGGGAAGAAAGGGGATTGTGGCTAGTATCGGGGTGGTCAGCGGTGGCTTCCCTGCATCCTGCAACTGCCCAGTTTCCGAGTTGCCCAATTTCCCATGGGCTATAAGCCAAAGGCAGACTGTTCAGGGGACAAGGAGGCAAAAGGACGCCGATGGAAGCACGTGAGCGCGACGAACTGGCCGTCAATACCATTCGCTTTCTGGCAGTAGACGCGGTACAGAAAGCCAATTCGGGCCATCCGGGAATGCCCATGGGGGCTGCGACTATGGTCTATGTGCTGTGGACCCGTTTCCTCAAGCACAATCCCCTCAACCCCACCTGGCCGGACCGGGACCGGTTCGTCCTTTCCGCGGGACACGGTTCTATGCTGCTGTATTCCCTTCTTTACCTAACGGGCTACGACCTGCCGGAGGAGGAAATTCGGAACTTCCGCCAGTGGGAAAGTCGCACGCCGGGCCATCCCGAGTACGACCCGGAATTGGGGGTGGAGACGACGACCGGCCCGCTGGGACAGGGGTTTGGCAATGCGGTGGGCATGGCCATAGCAGAGGCATTCCTGGCCGCCTACTTCAATCGGCCCGGCCACTCGATAGTCAACCACTATACCTACGTGATAGCCAGCGACGGGGACTTGATGGAGGGAGTGTCTGCGGAGGCGGCCTCACTGGCGGGCCACCTGCGATTGGGGAAACTCATCTGCCTGTACGACAGCAACGACATCACCATCGAGGGTTCCACCCAGTTGGCGTTCACCGAGGATGTGGGCCGGCGATTTGAGGCTTACGGCTGGCAGGTCAGCCGGGTGCCGGAGGGCAACGACCCGGAGGCCATTGCCCAGGCGCTGAAGGCCGCGCAGGCGGAGACCCAGCGTCCCTCCCTCATCATCGTTCGCACCCACCTGGCCTACGGCAGTCCCGGCAAACAGGACGATGCCTCGGCCCACGGAGCCCCGCTGGGCGAGGAGGAGGTAAGGCGAACCAAACAGAACTTGGGCTGGCCGCTGGAACCGCCGTTTTACGTGCCCCCGGAGGTTTTGGCCTACATGCGTCAGGCCCGGGAGCGCGGAGCAGCCTGGGAAGCCGAATGGCGGGAGCGGTTTGCGTCCTACGCTGCGGCTTACCCGCACTTGGCCGCGGACTGGGAGCGCATGATGAACCGCGAGTTGCCGGAGGGCTGGACAGCGCATCTGCCTTCCTTCACCCCTGCCCAGGGGCCCATGGCCACCCGCGATGCCTCCGGCCGAGTGCTCAATGCCCTCGCGCCCCACGTGCCCTACCTCTTGGGCGGTTCCGCCGATTTGGCCCCTTCCAACAAGACCTATCTGGAGGATTGTGGGGACTTCGCTGCCGAAAACTACGGGGGGCGCAACTTCCATTTCGGCATCAGAGAGCACGCCATGGGGGCCATCCTCAACGGCCTAACCCTGCACCGGGGCCTCATTGCCTTCGCCGGAACCTTCCTGGTTTTCTCTGACTACATGCGCCCCTCCATTCGGATGGCGGCCATGATGAAAATACCCGTCATCTACGTTTTCACCCACGACAGCATTGGCGTAGGCGAGGACGGCCCTACCCACCAGCCCATTGAGCAGTTGGCGGCCCTGCGGGCCATTCCCCATCTCACGGTCATCCGCCCCGCGGATGCCAACGAAACTGTGATGGCCTGGCGGGTGGCCTTGGAAAACCGCGACGGGCCGGTGGCCCTGATTCTCAGCCGCCAGAAACTGCCCATCTTAGACCGTACCCATCTGGCCCCAGCGGAGGAACTGGCGCGGGGGGCGTACATTTTGGCCGAGGCGAAGGGAGGAAAGCCGGAGATTATCCTGATAGCCACCGGCTCTGAGGTTCACCTGGCCCTGGAAGCGGCCTCGCAGTTGACGAAGGAGGGTTGGGCCGTCCGAGTGGTCAACATGCCCAGTTGGGAACTGTTCGCGGCCCAGCCTCGGGCCTACCGGGAGCAGGTACTGCCGCCGGAGGTGCCGCTGCGGTTGGCCATTGAAGCGGGAGTGCCCCTGGGCTGGGAGCGGTACGTGGGCGACCGGGGGGAGGTGTTGGGCATCGAACGTTTTGGGGCCTCTGCACCTGGCTCCGTAGTTATGGAGAAGTTCGGTTTCAGCGCAGAGAACGTGGTCGCCCGGGTGAAAGACCTGCTTACGCGGTAGCCATCGCACGTATCATGCATCTGGACGATTGGGCAATCTTCACCAGTACCGAGTGCTGAGGACTGAGTGCGGAGGGGCTCAGTACTCACGGCTCAGTCCTTTTCCCAGTTGCCAAGTGGCCTAATTCCTCAATGGCTTCTGAACGACTGAGGGTCAAGGCAATGTGTGTTTTCACGCTCATGTTCTACATGTTGCTAACCGCCGCTGCGGCGTTGACCGGCGGTGCGGCTGGCGAGGAGGTGCAATCCTTCCTGTTAAATGGCGACTTCGAGAGGGGGACGGGCAATGATGTGCCCGACTGGTCGCGGAACTTCTATCCCCGTCCCTCCCGGATAGAGGGGGGTGGGATCGGTGACTGCATCAGCCGGTCCGACGCGCGGGCGAGGTCAGGGCGTTGGTCGCTCAGAATTGACACCGGCTCCGTCCTGGGAGAGGAAGTGGTTCTCGTTTTCAACGGTGCGGTGAAGCCGGAGGCCACCCGGTTGCGGGGGAAGCGGGTGGTCCTCACTGGCTGGCTCTACGTTGAGCCGGGCACCGCCCTGCGGCCCCTCTCCATGCGTTTGCGCATGTTTGGGAGGGAGGCGAAGGGAAAAATCGTCTTCTTAGGGGACGTGCTGGCCTTGAAGATTCTGGGCCAGCCGGGCCAGTGGGTGCCCTTCCGTGCCGAGGGAAACATTGGGACCGGCGACATTCGCCGCATGGACCTGCACTGCGCCATCCGTCCCGATGTGGTGCGCACCGTGCAGTTCATAGACGCTTTGAGGCTGGAGTTGTGGCAGCCGCCGCCGCTGGAACTGCTCTTGCCCCACAATGCCCTCTGGCGCGATGAGCCGGTGCTGCCCGTCGAGGTGCGCGTGCACGAGGCGAAGGCGGAGACGGTCCGTTTCGCCCTGCTCACCGCGCAGGGAATCTCGGTGGGGCGCTGGACCCGCCCGGCCCGAACGGCCATCTACGGCCTCCCGGGGCCCAAGAGGCGGTTGCCCGAAGGGACTTATCGCCTGCGGGCGACGTTGCTCGACGGGGAAGGACGCCCCCTCGCCACCGAGGAAGCGAAGGTCGAACTGGCGGCGAGTCCCTGGGAGGATGCGCCCGAGGTTCGCCTTCAGGCTTCGGAGGCTCCCCATCGCTCCATTGCGCGGCCCGCCGATTTCCGGGTCCGAGGCCGCGGCGCGCCCAC
>DTZQ01000588.1 GCA_012961305.1 Armatimonadota bacterium
CCTCGAAGAGCAGTTCCTCGGCGGCGTCCACCACCATATCTAACGCTTCGGGAACCAACTTCGCCCAGTAGCGCGTCTCCACCTCGTGCCCACCGTGGGCGAAGGCTTCGCGAGTGGGCAGGTAGCCAACGTAATGGCTGACGCAATGGGCCAGATAGGTGAAATGGGCAGGCGATGCCGTTTTGAGGCGCAACTGCCCCTCCACAAACGGCTCGCCGGACAGGCCGATGAGGGCCGCGTCTCCGAGGCGAAAAACCTGAATTTCGTAGTCCAACTCAGGCTCCCGCTGGCGAAGCAGGTGGACGCTCATCACCGACGCCGCCTTCATCCACGCCGGCTCTACTCCGCCATCCTGTCTCCGAGCGGGTACGGGATGCTTTGACAACATGCGCTGGGCCTCCTCCAGCAACGCTGGCTCCACTTCCCGCAAGGGAATTTTCAGGTGCCGCACCCGATAATCCAGCCGTGCTTCCTCTCGGAAGGTGAGAGTTTCCAGGACCCTGTGCGTGGTCTCCGCCAGCATTCTCCCCATGCGCCAGTGGTCGGGCACGTAATCGGGGTCGAAAGGCGACCAGGGGTTGATGTTCCCACAACAGCCGTTGAGCACCAACGGGACACATGCTCTCCCGAATCGCCTCTGCATCGCCTCCGCCCACGCCCCCGGCCAATCCGCGGAGACAATGGACTTGGGAAAAACGTTGACCGGATGACAGGTGTAATGGAGGAGCAGGGCAGCCATCTCCAGCGAGGGCCTTTGGAAACACACAACGCCCACTTCAGGGTCCATGGGGCCTTCCAGATAGCGGATGTGGGTGGGACCGAGGGGCCCCCTCCATTGGCGAGGCGGCATGACCACCCGACCGCCCCGCGTGACCCCCCGGCGGTTGAAGGCCAACCGCCCCTCAATACCGCTTCCTGCCCCCCAGCGCACCGGTTGCAGCGACCCGTTGGCCTGCTCGAGGGCCTCCACGACCCGCTCAAAGGCGAAGGAAAAATAGCGCACCTCACCGCCCCGCAGCCATTCAAACTCTGGCGGTGTCTCCAAAGCCTCGTCCAGCATGAAGTAGCCCAACGAAGGGGCAGAGTGGGTCTGCGTAACATGCACCATCACCGCCTCGGGGTCCAGGCCGCACTGCCTTTGAGCCGCCTGCCGAATTTTCGCTGTCCACTCCTTGGTCACGATGGTCAAGTCCAGCGACACCAGACAGAGTTTCTTCCCGCCCGCCTCCAGGACCAGCGCTTTCGCATAGAGCGGGTCCTCGACAAATCTCGCAGGGCGATAATCGCCCCCTCCCGAACCCGCCAGGTGGGTGGGGAACGGCGGCGTGATGTCCACCTGCGCCATCCCCGCTTGTAGAGGGCCTTCAGTCCGCTGTTGCGCCATGGTTAAACTCCTTTCGTTGCCCCCTTTGGACTCAGGGGCTTTAGCCCCGTTCTAAGACGGCCCTAAAGTGCCTTACTCCAAAGAGGTCACGATAGAAACGTAGTTCTTCCGCCCCGATTTTGCGGCGCATGAACCGGAGGCGATGATAGCGATAGTCGTAAGGTTCCCCACCAACCTGACAGGAATAGAACACGTAAAGCCAGGTCGTTCCACCTTCATCCCTAACGAACGCTTCCGGGACGTGGGTTGCGGGCACATCGGGGTCGGGTTCCACATAACCCAGGACAACCCAATCCAAACCGTTCTGGGAGACGGCTTCCACTATTTTGCGGCTCCTCCAGGGGTGGGAACCGTAACCGCCGGGGTCGCCAAAGGCGAAATAGAGGTCACCAATTAGCACCACATCGGGATTGGGAAACTCCTCGAGGCAGGGTTGCCTGCCGGCGCGAAGGATTCGCCAATCTTGAGGGTTTAGAAAATCGCCCCTATTTTCCGCATAACCCAGGGCCACGCCTTTCGGGGTCCAGTAGTCAAACCACAGTTTGAACTTGCCCTCCTCGTAAAGCAGCGAAGGGCGATGATAGGAGCCGTAAAGGTGGGAATCGCCCTGGGGCACGGTAGGAGCGCCAAAGTCGTCGGGATTTGCCAGGATGGGCTTGGAGGAACGCTGCCAATGAATGCCGTCGTCCGAAACGGCACCCATGATACAGAGGAAACTGCCATCGGTGTCTTCGGGATGCCCGTAGGGCTTTCCGTCTCTGTTGTACCCGGTGGAACTGTAAGCCAGAAAGTAGCGTTGGCCGACCTTCACCACGGAGGGGTCGCCGTTATGCCATTGGTCAAAGTAAAAGCGTTGGGGAGCAAAAACGGGCTGCCACCGCCGGGGATGCATCGTCCTGTCCCATTCGTCATTGCCCGCATAGACCTCCCAGTTGGCATCAAGTCTCCGACTGCGGGCGGCGAAAATGGCGTCACAACCTGTAAAGCCGGGCAGGTGTCGGTTGCAATCTTCTACCGCCCAGCCGAAGAACCAGGCCTTGAAGGGGTAAACGGGGTCCTCAGGGTCGTACAGGACGTGGAACTGATACAGGTTGCGGAAGCCCCAAAGGATGTCTCCGCCCCGCTCCCAAAGGGCAGTGCGATTAACCTGCCGTCCGAACGACCGGGGAGCCTCAACTGGTTCGGTTAGTGAACTTTGCTGCGCCATGCTCAGGGTTACGATTGCCCCCAGCACCAAAAGCGCTGCCAACTCTATCCTCGCACCGTACATCGCCGCCTTCCAAACCTCTTGCCTCATTACTCACTTCTGCCATTTCGCTATCAGGTCGCGGGAATCCTCTTTCTCGTAATCGCAGCCACCACCCAAGTATGCCGCACCAGTTTCGGTGACGGGCCATTAAGCGAGGAACTGAGAGAAATGGTGCCGCAGAAACTCGCGGCGTGTGAGGTGGGGAAATTCACGCCTTTTTTCGTACCCCCTGAACATCAGTTGCCCTCCTGTTACTTACCTCTCAACTCAGCCGTATCTCCTCAGCCGCGGCATCGAAATGGGCCGCCTTGCCCTCCACGAAGGAAAGCATGGCCATAATCAAAGCCGTTTGTACGTAGTAGTTGAGTTCTAAATCACTATACGGCTTCTCCCGAGTACGAACACACTGCAGGAAGTTGCGCAGGTGTTCCTGAACCGAAGCCCCGCGCTGGCGGGCAATCTCCCGTCGCTCCTTCTTCACGCCCTTCTGCGGCTGGATGAGCAGGCCGGGGCCTCTGAAAGTCAAAGTGGCCTCCCCGCCTCGAATCACCGTCTCCAATCCCCACTCGTTGGCGATGGTACCCAGGACGGCCACGGAGAGGCCCTCCGGGTATTCGATGAGCATATCGAAAGTATCGGGAACCTCCCGCTCCCCATTGTAACGATACTTGCCTCCGATGGCCACGACAGTCTTGGGAAAGGCGACTCCCAGGGCCTTCACCAGAGGCGTGAGGACATGAGGATAGAGGTCGGTGCAGGGCCCTCCGGCGTAATCCATGTACATGCGCCAGCGGAAGAAGCGGGAGACAGAAAAGGGGCGTCGAGGGGCATCGGCCAGGAAGGCCTCCCAATCCAAGTCGGGGCCCGGCTGGGCGTTGGGGTCATCAATGGGCATCCCCCGCTCGCCCCAGTCCCCCAGTCGAAAGTAACCCGTCTGGGCGTGGATGGGCTTCCCAAGGGCTCCTTCCTTAATCAAGGCCGCCGCTTGATGCCAGATGCTATCGGAGAGGAACTGGGTGCCCACCTGGAACACCAGTTGACGCCGCCGCGCCTCCCGCACCAACTGTTTGAGCATCTCGAACTGCTGCCAATGGGTGAGGGGCTTCTCGTAGTAAACGTCTTTCCCCGCTTGGACAGCCGCCAGCGAATGATGGACGTGTAATCGGTCTGGAGTGGCCACTACGACCGCGTCCACGTCGGGGTCTCGAACCAGTTCGTGAGCCTCTGGGTAGGACTTGGCGGAGAAATTCTTAGCCGCCCGCTCCAATCGGGGGCGGTAAATATCGCACACCGCTACCAACTCCACCCGCTCGCCCTGTTGCTTCAATTGCTGCAACACCCGGCCCAGATGGGAGCCTCTACCCCCACAGCCAATTAGCCCCACGCCGATGGGTTCAGCAGCCTCCTCTGCCGAACCCTCCCCGGCCCGGACCTGAATCTGGCCGGCCTGCCATCCTGCTGCCGTCGCTGCTCCCAAGGTTCGCAGAAACTCCCGGCGCGTCAGAACGCTGCTGTTTCCCCCTTCCCGCAATTGCAACATGATAACTTTCTCCCCTCGTGACTACTCAGCCGGAGGCTGATATTCCCGC
>DTZQ01000589.1 GCA_012961305.1 Armatimonadota bacterium
TATCACTACCGGTCCGGTTCCTGAACCAAGCGCCCTGGCCCTGTTTGGTCTGGGCCTGGTGGGGGTAGCCTTCCTGCGACGGCGAGGCTCGACGGAGAAGCAGCCATAGTTTGGGGGTTATTCTTCTCCTAACGGTTTAATCCCCTGCAACTTCGGGTAATATTACCGTAAAGCGTAAAAGGTAAAGCGTAAAAGGAGAAAAGGATGAAAGTTTGCTCTTCTACCCGAAGGTGGCAGGGGTTTACCCTGATAGAAATGCTGGTGGTCATTGCCCTGATTGCCATTCTGGCCGCCATTGTTTTCCCCGTGTTCTCCCGCGTGCGCGAAAATGGGCGCAAAACTGCCTGTCTGTCCAACCTGAAGCAGTTGGGACAGGCTTTTCGCCTATATTCCCAGGACCACCGGGATAAACTGCCCTATTTCGCCCCCAGCCGGGCCAACTGGACTTACAGTTGGCACCATCGGTTGGGGCCTTTCATGGGGAATGCTCTGTTGAATCGTTTGACCAATGCCTTGCAACCCTATGTGCCCGATGCCCGCATCTGGTTCTGTCCCAGCGATTTGTTCCGGCCGGAGGTGAACGCCGCCGGCCAGCAGTGGGGAACGGAACAGGCAGCCATGCAGGGGTACGTCAGTTATTCGGTGTGCACCAACTGGAACACCTACAAAGGTGGGCCGGACCCCTACTGCCCCGGTTACGTCCAGCCGACGGATGTGGTTCGTATAATTCCCGACCCCTTGGTGGCCAACATTAGGGTAGCGCGTTCCCCCTCCAAGGTAAATTTGCTGATTGACAACGGCCTGTACATAGACCCGGCCCCCAAGAACCAGGGCCCCCACATGGAAGGGTCTAACGTGCTGTTTTTGGACGGACATGTGAAATACGTTCCGGCCAGCAAGTGGGCGGAGTTGCATCCACCCATGGTGCCGGTGAAGTAATCAATCCATCTGGCGCTTTAGCGCCGTCAAACACGCCCTCAAAATCCAAAGGCGTTTCCGTTCGTATGGGGCTAAAGCCCCTGAGTCCAAAAGGTGCCGTTGCCCGGAAAGGAGTGATTGCCATGCGCAACAGGGCGTCTGTTCATTCGCCAGGGTTCACCCTGATTGAATTGTTGGTGGTCATTGCCATCATCGCCATTTTGGCCGCCATCCTCTTCCCGGTGTTCGCGGCCGCCCGGGAGAGCGCCCGCAAGACCTCTTGCCTCTCCAATTTGAAGCAAATCGGACAGGCCTTTTACATGTACGGCCAGGACTACGACGGGAAACTCATCTACTTCGCCCCCAGCCGGGCCAACTGGACTTACAGTTGGCATCATCGGCTGGGGCCCTTCATGGGCAATATGTTACTGGCTCGCGTCGTCAGGGGCTTAGACCCTTACATCAAGAACTACAAGGTCTGGTTCTGTCCCAGCGACCTGTTCCGACCGGAGATGAATGCCGCAGGAGTACAGTGGGGCACCGATGCAGCCGGCTCACAGGGGTACATCAGTTACTCGGTGTGTACCAACTGGAACACCTACAACGGAGGCCCTGACCCTTACTGCCCCGGATATTTCCAGCCAACAGATTTGTCCAAAATTAACCCCGACCCTCTGGTGGCCAA
>DTZQ01000590.1 GCA_012961305.1 Armatimonadota bacterium
AGCCAGTTCCATCTGTTTCTTGGCCTCCAACCCCACCACTGTCTGGTGCAGCAGCACGTGGTCTAAAACCGAACCCAGGGAATATTTAGTGTCCTCATGCATGACCGCGTCCCAAACCGCCTCGCTGATGGCAATGCCCAGGCTGCCTGGCGAGTTCGGATTTTCGGCCAGGATTTTCCGCCCTGGTTCCGTATCCTCACTGGGACTGGGCGTGACCTCCGCCCCATAGGACTGCATCAGCACCCGCCGGCCGGGCTTTTGTTCGTAACTAACCCGCACCATGTACACCTTGCAGTCCAACTCGAACATGCGACAGGCGAAGGAGAGGGCCGAACCCCACTGCCCGGCCCCTGTTTCCGTGGTCAGCCGCTTTATCCCTTCCTCGCGGTTGTAGAAAGCCTGGGCCACGGCGGTGTTGGGTTTGTGGCTGCCGGTAGGACTGAGGCCCTCATATTTGTAGAAAATGTGGGCCGGGGTGTCCAGGGCCTTCTTCAGGTTGGCCGCATAAATCAAAGGGGTGGGCCGCCACAGTTTGTAAATCTCGCGGACCGGCTTGGGAATTTCAATTTCCCGCTCCAGGCTTACTTCCTGCTGAATCAGCCCCAGCGGGAAAATAGGAGTCAACGCCTCCGGTCCCAGGGGCTCACCAGTTTCCGGGTTCAAAGGCGGCCCCGGCAGGGCAGGCAGGTCCGCCTTGATGTTGTACCAATACTGGGGAATGTCGTTCTCGCTTAGCAGGATTTTACGGGTTTGTAGGCTCACGATGCTACCTCCGAGGTATGGCGCATTTCCAAGGGCTCCGAGGCCACTTGGACCGGCCCCTCCGCCGGCGGAGGGGGCAGGATGCTTCCGGCTGCAATTTGTACGGCCTTTTCGCGCTGCTGGTCAAGTTTTACCTCCAATTCCCGAATTTCCTCACACCGCACCAGAATGTCCCGATTGCGCACGTTGTTGCGCTGAAACAGCAGATAAACTTGCTGCCCGATTTGCAGATAAAGTTCCCGCTGGCGGGCCTCCAGACGCCGGATTTCCCGATGCACTCGACGTTTTTCTCCGTAGTGGTACCACCTTTGGCCCACCCATCTTCCCCCCTGAACCAGAAACCGCCAGATGGCTCGGGCCACCTGCGCCAGCACCCGTCCCACGTCTTGCAGGCGTTCTTTCATTTTCTACCCATCCTTCGTCCCTTCGCCGGGCGGATGAACCAGCCGCTCCAACTGCCAGCCCACCAATTCCTCCAAAAACGCATGGGCGGTGAGGTCCAACTGCACCGGCATCACCGCAATGTAACCCTCCCTAATGGCAGCGATGTCCGTCCCCGGCACGGGTTCGTCCACCGGTAGTTCGCCCCCAATCCAGTAGTAAGTATCCCCCCGGGGGTCCTGTCGTTCCTCGTAGGTGCTGCGGTAATTGCGGAACCCCTGGCGGACAATGCGCACCCCTCGGATTTCCTCCCAGGCACAGTCAGGTACATTGACGTTGAGAAAAGTCCGCGGAGGCAGGGGATGTTCCACCAAGCAGGGAGCCAGGGCCGCGGCGAACCGGGCGGCGGGAGTGAAGTCCCGTACCCCCCGGGTGACTACGGAAATAGCAAAGGCTGGCAAGTCCAGCAGGGCTGCCTCCATGGCCGCGGAAACGGTCCCCGAATAGAGGATGTCCTCTCCCAAATTAGCCCCCCGATTGATGCCCGCAATCACCACCTCCGGCGGTTCGGCCAGCAGTTTGCGCACGGCCAAAAGCACACAGTCCACCGGCGTACCGTTGGTAACTAAGGCCGTGCGTCCGTTCACCTGAACCTCTCGGACCCGCAGTGGTTTGTGCATGGTAATCGCGTGACTGATGGCACTTTGCTCCCGCTCTGGGGCTACGATGGTCACTTCCCCTACGGCTTCTAAAGCCGCCGCCAAGGCTTGCAAACCGGCGGCAAATACGCCGTCGTCGTTGGTTACCAGAATACGCATCACTCTCCAAAGTCCACCAGTCGGGCGGTTAACATGCCCTCAATTTGGTTGATTTCTGCCAGCACTTCCGGCGGCACGGGGTCGTCCACGTTCAGCACGGTCACTGCCTGTCCCCCTACTTGCTCCCGACCCAACTGCATACCCGCGATGTTGATGCCCGCATTGCCCAGGATGGTTCCCACGCGCCCGATGACCCCGGGACGGTCAATGTTCCAGAACACAATGTTCAACCCCTCCGGGGGCACATTGAGGCGGTAGCCGTCCAGGCGGACGAGGCGCAGTTCCGCCCCGGCAAAAACGGTGCCCGCAGAGGAGCGGGTCTGCCCGCCTGCCGTAACCGTAGCCGCCAACAAATTGCGGTAACCTGCACTTTCGGCTTCTTTCTCCTCTTTCACCTCCAGGCCCCGCTCTTGGGCCACTAACAGGGCGTTAACGTAGTTCACCGCCTCTCGCTCCAACTGGCGGCCCAGAATTTCCCGCAGGAAGGCCCGAGTGAGCACGTTGACGTTCTCCCGACTCAGGTCTCCTCCGTACTCCAGTTCCACCCGTTCCAGGGGGCCGTCGGCCAGTTGAGCATGCAGCCGGGCCAGTTTTTCGGCCAACTGCAAATAGGGGCGCAGCCGGGCCAGTTCCTCCGGGGTCAGGGCAGGCAAGTTCACCGCCCCGTGCACTGGCTCCCCCTTCAGGGCGGCCAGAACCTGCTGGGCCACATCCACAGCCACATTGGCCTGGGCCTCCTCAGTCGAGGCCCCCAGGTGCGGGGTGGGCAGGACGTTATCCAACTCGAGCAGGGGACTATCCTGCACCGGCTCCTCCTCCCACACGTCAAGGGCCGCTCCGGCCAACCGCCCTGCCTTCAGGGCCTCGTAGAGGGCCTGTTCGTCCACTATCCCTCCCCGCGCACAGTTAATCAGCCGGGCCGTGGGCTTCATCAGGGCCAGTTCTTCAGCCCCAAGCAGGTGGTAGGTGTTTTCGTTGAGGGGCACGTGCAAGGTAACGTAGTCGGCCCAGCGCAACAGTTGTTCCAGGGGCACCAGTTCAACTTTCAACTCCCGGGCCCGTTCAGGGGCCACCATAGGGTCATAAGCAATGACATGCATACCCAAACCCTGGGCCCGTTTACATACCTCGCTGCCGATGCGTCCCAAACCGATGATGCCCAGAGTTTTGTTGTACACCTCCGTGCCCAGGAACCGCTTGCGCTCCCATTTTCCTGCCCGCAGGGAGGCCACGGCCTTCGCGATGTGCCGCGACAGGGCCAGCATGAGGGTAAGGGTGTGTTCCGCAGCGGCGATAGTATTGCCCCAGGGAGAATTGACCACCAAAATTCCCTGCCGGGTGGCAGCCTCTACGTCAATGTTGTCCACCCCAGTTCCACAGCGGCCGATGATTTTCAACTGCTGACCGGCGGTGATGACTTCCTCAGTCACCTTGGTTTGACTGCGCACCACTAAGGCCGTGTACTCCGGGATGCACTGGACCAATTCCCTCAGCGACAGGCCGGTCTTCACCTCTACCTCCCCGGCCTGCCGGAGGATGTCCACCCCTTCTTCCGCGATGGTTTCCGTGACCAGCACTTTCATCCTAACCACCCTCCTTCCCGCCGGCCAATACCTCCCGGGCGGCGGCTACACCCGCCCCGGCCGGCACCGCCAGGCCCAAATCTCGCAGGGCCATTTCCAGGGCCAAGAGGCCGCTGAGCACGGTCATGCCGTCCACCCATCCCAGGTGGCCCAGGCGGAAAATTTCCCGCACGAATTGGCCCCGGCCCCCCGCAATTACCGTTTGGTAGCGTTGGCTCAGAATTTGGCGCAGTTCCTTGCTGGACACCCCTTCCGGCATGTACACCGCGGTCACGGAGGGCGAGGCACACTCCTCTGCGGCCACCAACTCCAGGCCCATTGCCCCAACGCCGGCTCGCACCGCATCTCGCAGCCTTCGGTGACGGGCCTGAATGCGCTCCAACCCCTCGGCCCTGATTAACTGCAGGGCTTCCTGCAGGGCAAAGCAGAGGGAGACAGCAGGAGTGAAGGGGGTTTCCCGGCGCGCGGCGTATTTCCGGGCTGCTTCCCAGTCAAAGTAGAACCGGGGCATCCGGGCGGATTCCCGCGCTTGCCAGGCCCGTTCGCTCGCCGCCACGAAGGCCAGGCCGGGTGGGATCATGAAGGCCTTTTGTGACCCGGCTACCACTACGTCCAGGCCCCAGGCGTCCATTTCCAGGGGGGCGGCAATTAACCCACTAATAGCGTCCACCAGCAACAAAGCCCCGTGTTCCCGTACCACTTGGCTGAGGGCGGGCAAATCGTTAATCACCCCGGTGGAGGTTTCGTTGTGGGTTAGCAACACGGCCCGCACGGTTCCCTGCCGGTCCTGGGCCAGGCGTTCCCGCACCACCTCCGGGTCGGCGGCCGTGCCGTGGGGGAAGTTAAGCCGCTCCACCTGAGCGCCATAGGCCTCCGCCAGGTCCGCAAACCGGTCCCCGAAAGTGCCGATGGAGACCCCCAACACCCGGTCGCCCGGCGAAAGGGTGTTCACGATGGCCGATTCCAATCCCCCAGTACCAGAGGAGGTAAACAGAAGTACCTCTTGCTGGGTGCGGAACACCTCCTGCAGCCCGGCAATGAGTTCCTCAAACAAGGCATGAAATTCGGGACTGCGATGGTTGATGATGGGCCTACTTTGTGCTCGCAGCACCGGCGTTGGCACGGGCGTCGGGCCAGGAATTAACAGGATTTTGTCTTCCCGGCTGAGGTTGGTTGTCCCTTCCATCAGATTGTTTGTCCTCCTACCCATCCTACTTTGATTATACTATACCCTGTCCGAAAATGCAAGGGTTAGAAGGAGGGTAGATTTACAAAAATATCCGGAGCGGTGAAACCTTTGGAGGATTTTGGTGTCTAAATAAAATGACTACCAGCGGCTCGATGAGGTTCGCCTGCGCGGGGCAACCTGCGCAGGCTATTTTTTGACTCCTCATATCTGCATTTTAGGACAAAGTATGGTAAAAAAGATACGGCGGGAAAGTAGAGTCAGGACCGGAGGGGAACGCAAAGGTCGGAGAGTCCGACAGGATTGCCTGGAGGGAAAGGGCGGTGAATGCCCGGCGCAGCGGTATGGTTCTTTTATTCGTGGGGGTAGGGGGAATAACGGTGGCATGTATCCTCCTGGGCCGCTGGACGACCAGCAGAGTGAGCCATCTGGGATGGGAACTGGCGGCGGTGCTGGCTGCTTGGATGGCTGCTTCAGCGGCTTTGGCCCGGGTATTGAGCAGTGGCGACCGTTTCCTACTCTTCCTCGGCCTAAGTTTTTTCACCACCGGCCTCTTGGATGCTGGTCACCTCTTGATGGCAGGAATCCAGAGTGACCTCCCCTCCCTACTTTATTCTGTCCGCACGACGGGCATCTGGCTTGCCAGCCGATTGTGCTTGGGCTTGTTTCTCCTGTCCAGCCTATTCACCCTTAAGTATTCTTTTCCTCCCGACCGTTCCCAATCCTGGAAATTTACTGGGTGGCTAATAACCGGTGTGGTATTCTTAGGCCTGGTGCTCCCGCTAATGGCCTGGCTGGTGCCCCGCTGGTTGCCAGAGGGACATTTACTGCGTCAACCCTGGGAACTACTGCCAGGAGTGGTGTTTGGAGGTGCTTTAATTGCCTATGGAGTTGCCCATCGGCAACAACCACATTCCCTCTTCAAATGGACCATATTGGTCTTGGCTTTGAACGTGCTGGCCCAGGTGATAATGGCCTTGTCTGGGGAGCATGAGCGGGGGATGGGCAACCTGGCTCATGGCTTGCGACTCAGCAGTTATTTGGCTTTTGCCCTGCCCCTGTGGGTAGAAAAC
>DTZQ01000591.1 GCA_012961305.1 Armatimonadota bacterium
ACTCCTTCTGGACGTGCGGGAGGGACCGCATCTGCGCGGGCAGGTGGGTCTGGGCACCTGGCGCACGCAAGCCCGCTATCGGAACCTGCGGGTGACCGCCCTGAGCGGTGAAGTGCTCTACCAAGGACCGCCCGACCTCCCCCGGGCGGACGCCATCGCCGGGCTTTGGGAACCGTTCCACGAAGGGGAAGGCACGGTGCAGTACGCTCTGGACCGGGAGAACCCGCTGAACTCGAAGGTATCCCAGCGAATCACCCTGTCCGCACCTGCAGGCTGGCATGGCCTTCAGCAGGGTCGGTTCTATCTGCGACAGGGAGAGACCTACCGCGGCTCGGTGTGGATGCGGGTGCGCGATTTCGCCGGCCAGGTTCGGGTGCAGTTGAGGGGACAGGAGGGCACGCTTTTGGGGGAACAGAAGTTCGTTAACTTCTCCCCGGAGTGGAAGGAATATGCCTTCACCTTCACCCCGCCGCGTACGGACGTGCAGGCCCGGCTGATTTTGGCCGCGCAGGGAAAGGGAACGGTGTGGTTCGACCAGTGCTCCCTGATGTCCGACTCGGCCCGGGCCAACGGCGGATTTCGCCCCGACCTCCTGGAGGCTATCCGGGCCCTTCAACCGCCCGTAATTCGCTGGCCCGGCGGTTGCTTCGCCGAGTTCTACCACTGGCAGACCAGCATCGGCCCACAGCACCAGAGGCAGACCTTCCCCAACATTCCCTGGGGCGGTCTGGACCACGGTGGCTTGGGCACGGACGAGTTCCTGAGCCTCTGTCGGGCCGTGGGGGCAGAACCGCTCATCGTCATCAACGCCGGCACCCACGACGACCCGGCGAAGTTGGAGGCCTACGTGCAGGAAGCGGTCAACTGGTTGGAATACTGCAACGGCCCCCCAGACACCCCCTTGGGCCGCCTGCGGGCCCAAAATGGGCATCCTGAGCCCTACGGAGTGAAATACTGGGAGATTGACAACGAAACCTGGTTTTTGGGTGCGGAGGAGTACGCCCGACGGGTGCGGATTTTCTCCACTGCCCTGCGGGCCAAGGACCCCACGATTAAAATCCTGGCCTGCGGCTCGGCTGGATTTAACTTCCAGTGGAACCGAGAAATGGTGGACCAGGCCGCCGAATATTTTGACTACCTCAGCATTCACCACTACGAATCGCCCGCCAACTTCGCCACAGGGCCCCGCCGATACGAGCAGTTGTTCGTCCGTACCTATGAGCACATTCGCCAGTCACGGAACCCGAACTTGAAAATCGCGGTCACCGAATGGAACTGCCAATGCATCAACTTGCGCACGGGCCTGTACGCCGGAGGCCTGCTGAACGCCATGGAGCGGCAGTCCCAGGTGGTCACTATGGCCAATCCGGCCCTGTTCCTGCGCAACGTGGACGCCCCGGCCTGGAACAACGCCTTTATCAACTTCAATCACGTTGCCTGGTTTCCGGCCCCCAACTACCTGGTGGAGAAAATGTACCGCGACCACTATGCTCCCCATCGGCTGCGCCTGGAGGCTGCTCTGCCGGACACCCTCAGCGCGGTGGCAACCAAGAGTGCGGACGGGAACACGGTGTACTTGAAGGTGGTAAACACCGCACCGGAGCCGGTGGAGGTACAAATCACCGTGGACAGCGCCGGGGGAACCTTCCCGAGGGTGGAGGAAGGAGAGGTCGCTTGGGTTGGGGGCCTGGACTTGGACGCGGAAAACTCCCTGGAGGCTCCCCACCGCATTCGCGAGCAGCGTCAGAGGTTGACCAGCTTAGGGCCCACTTTTACTTATACCTTTCCTCGCTACTCGGCCACTGTGCTCACCCTGAGGCGGGCCGCCCCTGTGGGTAGCAGGTGAGTAACGGTCCATTGAGAATGAACCACCTCCGGTTTGACACGGGGGAGAGAAAACGATATAATCCGAGATTGGAATAACCGTCAGAGGAGGGTAAAACCATGCCCCTATCGGAACGGGAGAACTACCTGCGCAATGCTTCCATGACCGGTCCGGAGTGGATGCCGTGCCAAGTGAGCATTTCGGGCGCGTCTTGGAACCAACTGCGGGAGGAACTGGAGGAGGTATTGGCCCGCCACCCCAGGCTGTTTCCCGGCTTTGAGAAGGGCAAGCGGGACTACGATAACTGGGACTACGGGCCAGCCCACCGGGCGGGCGAGCGGTTCACCGATGCCTGGGGGTGTGTCTGGTACAGTGCCATTGACGGCATCGAGGGCGTGGTGGTGGAACACCCCTTGTCAGACTGGGAGGCTCTGGAAACTTACCAGCCTCCAGACCCTCTGGTACAGGGCGACCGCGGGCCCGTGGATTGGCAGAAAATTCGGGAGAACGTGGCCAAGGCCAAAGAGCGGGGTCAACTGACCACCGGCGGAGTGCCTCATGGCTTCCTTTTCATGCGCCTCTATTACCTTCGAGGGTTCGAGAACCTCATGTTGGACTTAGCCACCGCAGTGCCCCAACTGCCTCGGCTCATCCAAATGCTGGTGGAGCACAACTGGAAAATTGTGAACCAGTGGCTTTCTATGGGGGTGGATGTGGTGCACTTCGCTGAAGATTTGGGCACCCAAAACGCCTCGATAATCAGCCCCCCGGCCTTCCATAAATGGATAACTCCCGCCTACAAAGCCCTCATGCAGCCCTGTCGCCAGGCTGGCTGTCACGTGGCCCTGCACAGCGACGGCTACATCATGGAACTGATGGACGAGTTCATCGAGTGTGGCGTGACCATCATCAATCCCCAAGACCTGTGTAACGGCATTGACAATCTGGCCCGCGAGGTCAAGGGGCGCATGTGCATCCGCCTGGACATTGACCGCCAGAAAATCGTGCCCTTCGGCACCCGCCAGGAGATTCGGGCCCTCATCGAGGAGGAGGTGAGGAAATTAGGCTCGCCTCAGGGCGGGTTGGAGATGGTCGCTGGCATCTATCCGCCCACGCCGGCAGAGAACGTGGACGCCCTCTGTGACGCCCTGGAGGAGTTTCGGACCTACTGGTGGGACGGTCGGGCCGAGCGCGCGCACATGATTACCGTGCCGTGAAATGCAAGGTGAACAAGCGTGAAGGGCAAAGTTGGTACTCAGGTTGAAGCAATAGCCAGCGGACGAAGGTAAGGGGGTAGTTTAGTGTGGTAGCCGTGCGAGGGAGGACGGCCATGAGGAGGGAAATCATGGAACGCTACATTGACGCGGAGGAGTTGGAGGCCCTGCGAGAGGTCGTCGCCGGTCAGGAGTTGTGGCGGGGAACGCGGGGTAACTTCGTTGCTCGCTTCGAGGAGGCCATGGGCCAGCACTTGGGCCGGCGCTACGTCTATGCCGTGAACTCGGGCACCTCGGCCAATGAAGCCGCCGTGGCTGGCCTGGGCTTATCGCCTGGCGAGGAGGTGATTTGTCCCGCCACGGCCCCCATTTTCGTCTCCTTGCCCGTGTTTGCGGTCGGGTGCATACCCGTCTTTGCCGATGTTGACCCCCGCACGCTCATCATTTCCCCTGAGGGCATCGAAGCCTGCCTCAGCGAGCGCACTAAGGCGCTGGTCGTGGTGCATTTGTTCGGACAACCAGCCCCCTTAGGGGAGATAATGGAAGTGGCCCACCGCTACCATTTGCGGGTCGTGGAGGACTGCGCCCAGGCCTACGACTGCTACTACCGGGGCCGAAAGGCCGGCACCTTCGGCGATGTGGCCTGTTTCAGCCTCCAGCAGAGTAAGCACATCACTTCCGGCGAGGGAGGTTTCATCGCCACCGACGACCCGAAGATATACCAGCGGGCGGTGCTCTACTCCAATGCGGGCATGCCTTGGTATCTCTACGATTTGGAGCCGCCTCAGGCCGCGCCGATGGCGGGGATTCCCACGCGAGGGCATTTTGCTTTTGGGCACAACCATCGGATGAGCGAATTGCAGGGAGCGGTGGCTTGGGCGCAGTTGGGCAAGATTGAGCGGTTCCACGCCGCTCGACGGACTCTGGTGGAAATCATCGAGGAGGAACTGCACGACTGTCCCGGCCTCCGGTTGGCTCACGTCTATCCCGATACCCGGCCCAATTACTGGGCCTATCCGGTGCAACTCGACCCCGCAGAGACCTCGCTCACGGCCGCGGAAGTACACCAATTGTGCCAGCAGGAGGAGGGTGTGGGACTGGGCTACTACCACGAGGTCAACTACTTGGAGGCCGTCTTTCAGCAGGCCCAGCGCGAACGTCGGACCCCGTTTGGGCTCCCGTTGCCGGAAGAGGTACGCTACGAGCCGGGGCTCTGTCCCCGGGCGGAGGAGGCCGCGAAACGTACCATACCCATCTCCGTGCACCATGGCCGCGACCCGGAAGAGGTCCGCCGTCAGGTACGGGCCCTGAGGAACACGCTAAAGCGGCACATATAAGTACTGAGGGAGTTTGCCGTCAAATGGGTAACTTGTGTCAACAAAAACAAGTGTTTACCACCGAGAACGCAGAATGCACAGAGAAGGTGGAAGGG
>DTZQ01000592.1 GCA_012961305.1 Armatimonadota bacterium
CCTAAAGATGTAGGATGTAGTAATGACGTATGTGTAGATGCACCAAAATGTGAAAGAACAGTGATTTTTAAAAACGGTACAGCAGATGTCCGATATGGAGCGGGCGCAGAAATTCAACTCTCGGCAGGGATTGAAGCTATTCCTGGAGAAGGGGCAAAAGTTGCTCGCTGGGGTCGTGGGTCCATTGAGGTTCGGCGAAACAAGCAATCACTGCTCTCGCACTGTATTCGATGCAAAGTTGTGCGGCCTGGCAAAGTGCTACCCAACGCTGCCATTCCCACAGTCTCCGGGCGGTTTCCAGCGCTTCCTTTGCTTCCCTTAACCAACCTCGGGCATCAAATCGGTTCTCCATCTTCTCCTAAATCTCCTCATCCTCTGGAATCTCCACCCGCACAACCGTACCAATCTTTACCGGCGGCTTAATCTGCCAAAGGGGTCGGTTGTGAAACTGAATGCGCTCTAATCCCTGCTTCTCTGCCTCCTGCACAATTCGCTTAAATAACTTACCCACTTTCCCTTTGTCGAATATCAGAACCCCATCCGAGGCCATGCTCAAACTCTCCCACCGGGGAACTTGGCGAACGGTTTTCAGGGTGTAAAAGAGGATGTCAACATCCCGCTGGTATTTGGGTGCCAGAAGGCCGTGCAGAAGTTTCCACCACCTTTTCTCTACCGCCTCATAGTCTTCCAGACCATCGGGCAGAACCACGAAGAGGTCAATATCGCTGCGCTTCTCATCAAAATTGTCCCAGGCCAGCGAGCCGACAATCCCAACCGCTTCTACCTCTTCCAGTCGTTCACCCAGCGAGAGGATGTCCTCTCTTACTAATCCTATGGAAATGGGAGGTTTGGTCAATTTCATCGCCCTCCTCAGGCCCAAAGTCCGGGTATCTCCTCCCGACAGCGAGGACAACGGCCCTGGCGCAGTATCACCTCGCGCACTCGGTAAGATACTCGCCAAATCAGCCTCAGCCCACAGCAGGGACAATAGGTGGACTCCCCACCATGGCCGGGTACATTGCCAATGTAAGTGTAGCGCAAACCGCTTCGGAAAGCGATTTTACGCATCGCCTCCAAGGTTTTAACGGGCGTAGCGGGCAAGTTGCGCAGTTTGTACTGGGGGAAGAAACGAGTGAAATGCAGGGGTGTATCCGGGCCCAGTTCGGTCTGAATCCATTCGCACATCCGCCGCACGTCGGCTTCCTTGTCGTTCAGGGTCGGCAGCACGAGATAGGTCAATTCCAGCCAGGTTCCCCGCTGCTTAATCTGCTTAATCGCCTCCAACACTGGCTTTAGATGTCCGCCACATACTTCCTGGTAGAACTTCTCCGTGAATCCCTTCAGGTCAACGTTGATGGCGTCCATATGCGCGCACAGGTAGTCCAGCGGTTCCGGGTTGATGTAAGCATCTGTATGGCATATATTGAGCAGTCCGGCGCGGCGGGCGACGGCGGCCACATCGGTGGCATACTCAATGAAGTTGACTGGCTCCGTGTAGGTGTAGGCAATGCCGCCACAGCCTCGGGCTTTAGCCAGTTGCACGACCTGTTCGGGCTGCAGATAGACGCTTTGGACATCTTCGGGGCGGGACTGGGACAACTGCCAACTTTGGCAATAGGCGCACACCAAGTTGCACGCGGCGGTGGCAATAGCAAAGGTCTTCAGGCCGGGGCGCACGTGGTGGAGGGGGTCTTTTTCGATGGGGTCTATCCGCTGGGCGGCCACTTTCCCATAGACCATGGTGTAGTACGTACCGCCCTGGTTTTCCCGGGCTCCACAGCGTCCCCGCTCGTTGGAAGCCACGGTACAGTACCAGGGGCACAGTTGACATTGGATGCGGTTGCCCTCCAACCGCCGGTAGAACTTTGCCTCCTGCAAATGTCGTTGCGAAGGCAACCGGCCCCCGGCTTTTCCCTCCCTGCTTGCGGGGAAGGCTGAGGAGGAGTAGGCGTCCAGACCCTTCCCACTCCCGGTCAGGCTCGCGGCCGTCAGCACCCCTGCATATTTGAGAAAGTCCCGTCGGGACAGGGTTTCGGACATTTCCCTTCCCTCCACTGCCTCGCCAGGGTCATAATCGGGTCAGGGACGGGTGAGGGCCTGCACGCTTACCAGTTGTCTACCCACCCGGCCAGCGGGTCCGAGGGGGAAGTTGGGAAATCCGCCGGACGCTTTCGCGGTCCACGGGGAAGCCCCAGGCCCGAAAGGTGTCGGTCAAATCGGTGTTGAAGGCCTGATTCAGACAGTACACCAGGAGGTTGCTGCTGTGCACCGGGTCACAATTGTTGCGCACTTCTTCCGGCAGGGAAAGCAAAGTGGCGAAGAAGCGGCGGTAGGGAGACCAATCAATGAGGCCGCCCTGACCGTAGCCGTTTTGGTCCAAGAGGGCTATCAGCATGCCCGCTGCGGTCAGAGTGTCCAACTGCTCGAAGGGACAACCTTCGCGGACGTACTTTTCCAGGGCTTTCACCGCGGCTTCCCGGCGGCGGATGACGTCCTCATGGGCCAATTTGGTGGCCGAGGCACTGCCGATGGTGTCCCTGGTTTCGCTGACCAGGGCGTACTGCAGGCTGGCGGCGGCAAACTCAGCGAAGGCATCCTGCAAAGCAGGATTGACATCCTTCAGGGGACAGAACACCGGTGCGGCCACGAAGTTGTAAGCCAATTCCCGCAGGCCCAGGTGCCAATCCGGCGGGTCGCCTACCCGACGGGCACTCAGGCGGATGGGCTGGCCTGGTTTACCCCCACCTATGTTGGTATCCAGCACGATGGCCTGCCGTTGGGTGGGATTAATTCCCGTCCACTCCCCCAGGTTACGATAGGCTCGATCCCAGATATTGGGCAGGTTGTAAGCCCGCAGTTTGGGAGCGATGAGATAGGGAGCAAAGACGGTCACCGCTTGGCCCATGTACACATCGCCATACCTCCCCTCTACAGGAGGCGGCCCTATGGGTTTGCCCCCGGCCGCATAGCGCAAACGGGCCAGTTCCTGCTGGGCATCATCGGCCAAACCAGATTGAGGGAAGGAAGTCACGATGTCGTTGTACCGGGCCCGGGCCTGTTTCACCTCTCCCAACCGCTCGTAGCAGCGAGCCAGTAGGAACGCAGCCGAAGCCGCCAAATCGCCCCGCGGCCAGCGATACATTAGGGAGAGGACCTTCCTCGCCCGGTCCCACTCGCCCCGCTGAAGGTGGATGGCTCCCAGGGCAAACACCGCGTCGTCCAACAAATCCGGGCCGGTGAAGGAATAAGGGATGTGATGCAAGTGATATTCGCTCCAGGCATGGTCTACCGCCCGGTAGTAAAAGTCCAGCACGGCCCGAAATTCCTCCGGCTGCTCCGCCAACCACAGCGGAAACACTTCGGGATAGGCCTGGGCCAGACCGGGGTAGATTTCCAGACATTCGGGGAAGTTGTCGTGATAGTATTTGAGGGTCTTGTACAGAGCCTCACCTTCATACTCGCTGCCGGGGAAGAGGAGCATCAACTGCTGGAAGGCCTGAGCCATTTCCCGCTCCCGCTTGGCCTCTTCGTAACAGCGGGCAATCTCATACAGGGCATCGTCCCGCCGGGGACTGCCCCGCAGGTGCGCGGCCACAAAGGCAAAGGCGGAAACCGCATCCGGAATGGCTTCCACTTCCTTCTGGTTCGGCATCGGCATACGTCCCCCGACGGCTGCCTGCCATTCCGGCTGCAAGCGAAAAATGTCCTCCGGGCCTGAAGCCTCATGGACTCGGGTAATGAGTTCGTTCAACTGGCTGTAACATACCCCAATTTGGAACAGGGCTTCATCTACCTGGTCATGGCCGGGGAACTGCCAGACGAACTTCTTCAAGGCGACTACGGCGGAGGCAAACTCGCGGAAGCGAACGAAATGCATAGCCTGGGCAAAGGCATCTTCGGCAAAGTCGCCGGGGAAAGGTTGGTTCAGGTTGATGCAGCCGGGGTTCAGGGCGTTGATTTCCCGGACCGCATCTCGGCCCAGTGGGCTGCCCGGGGCCACGTTCAGCAGTTCATAATAGGCTTCCAAAGCCGCGGCCTGTTCGTGCATGGCCCGTAGACAGTGGCCAATGTTCAACTGAGCATCATCGGCCCAATCACTGAAGGGATACATCCGCTGGAGAGTGCGATAAGCGTCAATGGCGGCCGGGTAATTGCCCACCTGTTGGTAACGACGGGCAATCTCGAACAGAGCCCGAGGAGCGTGGTCACTCCCCGGATATTCGCGCATTAATCGCTCCAGAGCCGTCAGGGCGCCGGGTTCATCGTCCAGTTCCTTGAACTCCTGGGCCAGGGAAAACAGGGCGTCATCGGCATAGGTGCTGCGAGGGTATTTCTGCAGCAGTTGCTGTAACACCTGTACCCGAGCCCCGTGGTTCCGGTCACGCCGAAACATCTCTGCCATCCGCCACAGGGCGTCATCTACTAAATCGCTGTCGGGATAGTTGGCCACCAAACCCTGGTAGGATTCCAGTTCCTTGCGGAAGTTGCGCATAACCTGATAGAGGCGGGCGTTGTGGATGTAAGTGTCGTCAGCATAGTCGCTGTTGGGGTACAGGGTGAGGAAGGTCTCATTGGCCTTTAAGGCCCGGCGGATTTGTTCCTTCTGCTCCGGGCGACAGCAACTGTACGTGGCTCGCGCCGCGTCATCGTGGGCGTTGAAAATGGTTAGCCGAGTGGGCAGGGAAGTTACATCGTCAAACTGAGTGGACAGTCCCCAACTTACCCCGAGGTTCGGCACGGGCGGGGGAGGAAGTCCCACCGGATTTTCCGCCGCCTCATCCACCCTCCCGTTGCCCAATAGCAGTACCAATACCCAACCCACTCCTACCCCCCACAGGGAATGCTTGCGAGGATGCGCCTGCACCATGCTTCACCCTCCTTCCCCCCCATCGCATCGTTGGCCAAGTTGGGTTCCGGGGGCATTCAACTGTTCCGCAGGATTTACCCCAAGGGGACCAGTTCCCTTTAGAACCTGC
>DTZQ01000593.1 GCA_012961305.1 Armatimonadota bacterium
ATCGTTGAAGTGTTCCCCCTCCCCCAGCAGCAGCGGATTCGGCTGCAACTGGCGGCCAACCTGGTGGGAATCATTTCCCAAATGCTCCTCAAACGCGCCGACGGCACAGGTCAGGTGGCGGCCTTTGAGGTGCTGAAGGTCACCTCGCCCGTGCGTCGCTTCATTCGAGAGGCCCAAACGTCCCCAATAAGTTCTCTCCTGCGGAGTGGTGAGCAAGGGATGAGGACTCTGGACCAGTCCTTGGCGGAGTTGGTAGCGCGGGAAATTATTACCCCGGAGGAGGCTTCCGTCGCAGGCTGGGACAATTAGGGGAATTAGGGTAATGGGGCAATCTTTACCCGTGCTGAGGGCTGAGGGGCTCAGTGCTCACGATTCAGTCCTCAGTCCTTTAAGCCAGTTGCCCCCGGGTCACTTTAACTCAGCGGGAAGATGCTCAACTTTATGGTCAAATCTGCCGATTTAGCCCCGGCCTGGGCCGACTTGAACCTGAGTGCCCTGCGGGCCAACGTAGCCCTGCTGCGGCGACTTTTGGGCCCAAAGGTGGAAATCTTGGGAGTGGTCAAGGCGGACGCCTATGGGCATGGGGCCGTACCCATAGCCCGGGCCTTGGTGGCCGAAGGGGTGCGGTTCCTGGGCGTAGCCTGCCTGCCGGAGGCCCTTGAACTGCGGGAGGGCGGACTCACCCAGCGCCTGGTGCTTTTCAGCAACCCCTTGCCGGGGGAAGTGGAAACCCTGCTGGCCTACGAGGTAACGCCGACCCTGACTGATGAGGAGACGATACGGACAGTGGCCCAGGCGGCGGCCAAACGGGAGCGGCCTTTCCCTGTGCACCTCAAGGTGGACACGGGCATGGGCCGCCGGGGATGTTCCTTGGAGGAGGCTTCGCGGTTGGCCGCCCTAATCCAGGATTTGCCCCCCCTGCATTTGGAAGGGGTACTGACCCATTTTGCCACCGCCGATGAGGATTTGGACTATGCACGGGAACAACTGCTCAGGTTTCAGCAATTGGTGGACACTCTGGCGGCGACTGGACAGCGGCCACCCCTGCTGCACGCAGCCAACAGCGCGGCCCTGCTGCGCCTGCCGGAAGCCCACTTCAATTTGGTCCGGCCGGGCCTCTGTCTGTACGGGTTGGAACCTTTCCCCGGCGCCAGGGCCCTCTTCCCCGGCCAACCGGTGTTGAGCCTGAAAACCCGTTTGGTGCAAATCCGCCGCCTGCACCGGGGGGAAACCGTTGGCTACGGACGTACCTTCACTTTGCCCCGCGACGCTCCGGTAGGGCTGCTGCCCGTGGGGTACGCTGATGGCTACTTGTGGTCGCTTTCCAACCGGGCCTACGTTCTGATCCGCGGCCAGCGAGTGCCAGTCATTGGACGGGTGAGCATGGACTCCTGCGCGGTGGACCTGAGCGGAGTGCCTGGGGCTCAAATCGGCGACGAAGTGGTACTCATCGGACAGCAGGGCGAGGAGGAAATCACCGCCAGCCAGGTGGCAGAATGGGCGGGAACCATTGTGTACGAAGTCGTATCTCGCTTGGGCCGCCGCATCGCCCGGCGATACGTTACGGAGTCCTTTTGGAGTCAGGGGCTTTAGCCCCGTTGAGACAGGCAGGGGGGC
>DTZQ01000594.1 GCA_012961305.1 Armatimonadota bacterium
CTCCCTCCAGTTGCACCGGCTCCACCAGCAGCAGGTTCATCACCCCATACATTTTCTCCCCTGCGCGAAGGGGCACCGCTAACCAATGCCGAGCCCGGTGGCGCCGGAGAATCTCCCTTTCGGGAGCAGAAAGGTCTCCTTCATCCCAGGCGAAGCAGGTGCTTCCCTCCCGCAGGGCCGTACCCACCAGAGTATCCTCCACCTGCAAACGAGGAACATCTACGGCCTCATCGGCTCCCGCTAAGAGGGCTGGAGCCACTAACTCCCCCGCTGCTTCGTCGTAGAGAAGGAAAAAACACCTGGTCGCCTCCCAGGAACGCTCTACCAGCGTGGCTAATTCTCCCAAGCCAGCGGCCAGGCCGGAGGGCGTTTCCGCCCCTTCAGCCAGCCGCTGTAAAGTGGACAGCAGCGTAGTTCCCTCTTCCACCCAGCGGGGCTTAGAAGGACGCACTATCCGACCTTTGGAAGGCTGAATAAGTTGTAACCAATTCCTTTTATCCATAGTTGCGCGTGAACCGCCAAGGGCACTTGCGATTCCCGCAGGCTTTATGCTCCAGTTCGCCCTAAGTTGGCCGATTCCTTCCGTTCCTCAGGGATTTTTTCCCCTCCCTGGGGATGCGTCGGTTCGGGCCAACACTTGCCGACAGACCCATACTACCGGCGTAAGCGTCCAGCGCACCACTGCCCGCAGGCTTTCATACTGCGCCACCTGCGCGGCTAGGGGAGGACTGACCCGATAGTATAGGGCCACCAACCACTCCCCGAGAGTGTTGGTCAGCAGAAACTCGTCCCGGAAACGGCGTAAAACCAGCACTTGAGGTTCCCAGGCCGTTCCATAGGCCGCGGTGGCGATAAAACAGTTAGCGGAACCGCTACCCTTCGGGGGCTCAAAGGAGAGCCGGGTCAAATACCAGGTTTCCTCCCCCGCCGGTCGCTCGAAGGCATAGAGCAGGTAAAGTTTCTGCTTCTCCTCCTGCTCATCAAAGAACACATGTTCTGCCCGGGCGTAAAATCGGTCCTGGGCCACTCGCTCCCATTTTACGAAGGTAAAGCGTACCGTCTCCAAACGCTCGAAGGCATCTAAGGTCAAATTGTAAAACACATCCGCTTCTATTTCATGGCTGAACTTGCGCCGCACGTACACCTTGATTTTGCTTCCCTGGCGCACGTGGCGCATGATGAGGTCTACGTTTTCGTTCATCCAGCCCCAGGTAACATCCCGCAAAGTCTCCTCCGGCGACCCCGGTACGGCTTCCCGGCCATAATAGGGCATGCCTACCCGTGCTTCCGGCCCCCGGAGGGCCTCCCGATAGGCGCCCAAATCCCCGTAGCGCGGGTAGGGGTCGTAAACCGGATGGAGCCAGGCCCAGCGTTCGCAGTAGTCATAGTAGTAAGGGTAGTAGTGGTAATGGGAGGGAACGTGTGCCGAAGGACGACCCTCGCGCCCATGGCTCCGGGCTTTGTCAAAGAAGGTAGAATGTCCTTTGGGCTGGGAGGAATTGGACTGCCCCTCAGATGAGGACTCCCCACTAAGCCGGTCAAACAAAGTGGAACTGCTGCTTTCGCTGCTAACCGTGGAATCCTGCTTGGAGGCGGAACTGGAGGAGCCGGAACTCTCACTCGACCCTCTCTCACTCTCACCCTTGAGTTTGTCGAACAGTTCACTGGCCTCCGCTTGGCCAGAGAGCGAATCCGAGGCCCGGCGAAAGGTCACCCCTATTCCCCCAAGCACCAGACCAACGACACCTAAAATAACCCATCGTTTAATCACTTCTCCCCTCCTTACCCCCTATCCCCGTTCCCTGTCCCAGTGTCCCACATCCGGGGACACAGTAATTATAGCCGATTGTGTCCAATTTGTCAAGGGCTACTCTCCCAGAGAAGGCGTTGGATTATCCGCAGGGCCCTCTCAATGTCCGCCCGAGTGACGCCGTGGTGGGTCACGGCCCGGCAGCGACCCCCCTGCCGATGGAGCAGTAGAAGGCCCCGCTGGGCACAAGCCTGCTGAAAGGCTTCCCCGTCCATTCGGGCCGGGTCTAAGTGGAACCACACCATGTTCGTTTCCACCGTGTCCAAATCCACTCTAATGCCTGGCAGTTCCGCCAACCCCTCGGCCAACAAGCGGGCATTTTCGTGGTCCTCAGCCAAACGGTCCACCATCCTGGTCAAAGCCACAATCCCACAGGCGGCCAGAATTCCCGCTTGGCGCATCCCCCCACCTACCCGTTTACGGTTCCGCCGCGCCTCGGCAAGGAAGTCCGCCGGTCCGGCCAGCAGAGAACCCACCGGGGCACACAGCCCTTTGGACAGGCAGAACATCACCGAATCCACCGGTCCGGTCAATTCCCGTACGTCTACCCCCAGGGCTACGGCCGCGTTGAATATGCGGGCTCCGTCCAAGTGAACTGCCAAGCCGTGAGCATGGGCCGTAGCGCACACCGCTTGCGTGTCCTCCGGCGAGAGGCAGGTGCCTCCAGCCAGGTTGGCGGTGTTTTCCAAACACACCAACCGCGGCCGTCCGAAATGCACGTTATCCGGCCGCAGTTTGCTCAAGATGTGTTCCGGACGAAGGTGTCCCCGCACCCCCCGAACTGGACGGGGCATGGCCCCCGCTATGGCCGTGAGGCCATTGGCCTCGTACAGGTAGAGGTGAGCCTGCTCTTCCACTATGACCTCCTCCGAAGGGCGGAGGTGGGTCATCAGGGCCACCAAATTGCCCATAGTCCCGCTGGGCACGAACAAGGCCGCCTCCTTGCCCACCTTCTCCGCCGCCAGTTCCTCCAATCGCTTCACCGTGGGGTCATCGCCCAACACATCATCCCCCAGTTCGGCCTCAGCCATGGCCCGGTACATCTCCGGCGTCGGTTTGGTCACCGTATCGCTGCGCAAATCAATCGTTTCGCTCATATCCCCTTTGTCCTCCCCTTTGGAGTCAGGCACTTCAGTGCCGTCTAACGGGGCTAAAGCCCCTGAGTCCATAAACCGTTCCGCAGGATTTACCCCAAGGGGACCGGGCCCCTTTAGAACCTGCTTCCTGCTTCAACGAACGGCTGCTCGTAGACCAACCGC
>DTZQ01000595.1 GCA_012961305.1 Armatimonadota bacterium
AAATGGGTTATGTGCTCCTTTCCCTTTTCATAAGACATTACTTGGTGCCCTTAAGACCACAAGTAGGCTCCATCCCTCCCCTTCGGCGATGGAGCCCTGTTTTTAACTGGCTCCGTATGATTCGCTCAAGGTGGCTTATCTTAACTGGGGTCTTCGTCCTCGGCGGATGTACACCCCGGCCCTCCGTTCCCCCCTCGTACCCTCCACCAGTTACACTCCTACCACCCCCTCCCTCGCCTCCGCCCCTGGTTCAGGCTTACCAAGAGGTGTTTGTGGGCGATTTGGTGTGGAAGGTCCAATCGGTGCGGCGGAGAAAGGAATACCTAACTGCCGCGGAGGAACTAAAGCGGGCCGAGGGGATGTTCCTCGTCCTCCAGGTGGTAGTGCGCAACCCCGCTCTGGAGGGAGCCAGGCCGGTGGAACTCTCACTGGAGCAACTTCGGCTCACCGGTGAGGGCGAGGAATATGCTCCCGTGCCCCTATACGAGGGCATTTTTGCCGAAGGGATACTGCCCGTGGGGCACATTGGCAAAGGACTGGTGCTTTTCGACGTACCTCCCAACCTTCACACTGCGCGGCTGAGCATCACCCAGGGCGGCGAAGTGCTGGCCCAGGTGGCGCTGCAATTTTAGGCCCAAAGAGGAGTACAGGGCCCGGCGGGGAAAGTAAAGTCGGGGGCCAAGATGACCCCCGACAGAAACTTTACGTCCCTTCCTCTGCACTTTCTGCCGCACCTTCTTCCTCTGCCGCTGGTTCTTCAGCCTGCGGCCTGAGCAGTGGGCACTCTCGGGCCAAAGCGGCTACGAACTCCAGACAGTATCCACCCGTGCCCAGGACAATACCCGAGGTGAACAAAGCCCCGCCTACGATGACCCAGGGAAGGTCCGGCGTTCCCGGCCGCACGTACTTGGTCCAAATCCAAATCAGAATTCCGACCACTAACACCCCGAGTCCCACCCACTTGAACTGCTGAGCCCGGCTGTAGGCCTGGTCCCAATCCATGCGCCAATCACCTCCTTTCGCTTAGAGGAATACCCCTGTGTAGTGGGGAGGGGAATTAAACCTTTAGTACCGCTCCCAGTGCAGGACTTCCTCCAAGGGTCGTTTGGGGGTAAATGGCTGTTCAGCGGGGTATCCCAGAGCAATTAAACTCACCAACTTGTAATCCCTTGGGGCTCCCAATAAGCGCACCACTTCTGAGGCATAGGGCTTTTTGTCCCCCGCCACCCAACAGGTGCCCAGGCCGTGGGCCCAGGCTGCTAACAGGATGTTTTCCGTGGCCGCGGAGCCGTCCTCCAAGTAGTACTTCGTCGGGCGGCAGAGAACGGCAATGCACACCGGCGCGTGAGCGATGTGTTTGCCGAAGTCGGTGAGGTTGGCAATCTTCCGGCGCATTTCCTCCTCGGTGATGAGCACAAATTCCCAAGGCTGTTCGTTGCGCGCGGTAGGGGCCAGACGTGCACAGTCCACCAGGTCCTCCAAAATCTCCCGCGCTACCGGCTCCTCCTTGTACACCCGCACACTGCGCCGGGTCTTCAGGGCCTCCAGAGCATCCATAGTACCACCTCTCACAGCAAAAAGTCACCAAAGTCCGGCTTAGGCCTATTATAGCACAGGAACAAAAATCTCACAAGAGGGAGAGGAGAATTAGTTGGTAGGTTAACCCGTACTGTTGCGCGCACCCAAATAGAACTCTCCGGGGGCGATGTCTCCCAGAAACAGGCTGCTGCGGGAGAGGTAAAGGGCCAGCCGACCCTGCTCGTCCAGCGCGGTGACGGCCACGCTCAGGGCCGAACCCAGCGACCACAGGCCAGCAGAGCGGGTGAGGTTGACAAACTGTCCCTCCTCGTTGTGCAGAAAAACGCACGGTTCCAGCCACCCCACCTCCAAACTGCCGTTGGCAAACAGCAGGTCAGGAAAACCATCTCCTTCCGCATCCCAGACTACTGCTTGCACCGTACCGAAGCAGCGATTTAGGCCCACCTCAGCCGTTACCTCGGTGAAAGTTCCGTCACCGCGGTTGCGAAACAGGTGAGGGGTGTGTGCAGTCGCCGGTAGAGCGGGCCGCAGCCAGGTTTGCAGGGCCAGCGGCTGGGGGGCGTGGGTGGTGAGGAGCAGGTCTAAATGCCCATCTCGGTCGTAGTCCAACCACTGGACCGAGTAGCCCTCCCCGACTTTCCCTACCCCCGCCAGCGCCGTAACATCCGCGAACTTTCCTCCCTCATTGCGGTACAACCTTCCCGGCTGCCGCCAA
>DTZQ01000596.1 GCA_012961305.1 Armatimonadota bacterium
CTCCGGCTGAGTAGTCACAAATCGTCAAAAGTAGTCAAAAGCGTCAGGGATTACGTTTGACCATATTTGACTGGTTGACCGGGAGGTTAAACCATGAGCCACCGATTTCGGATGGGGAGTTGGGCCTTGTTGGGGGTAGTGATGCTAAGTGTGAGCGGTTGGGCCCAAGAGGATGATTTGGGGCCCCAAATTTGCGGGCCGCCGCCCCCGCCCAAACCCGCGCGGCGCAAGGCGGCGGAGTCCTATCCCCCTTTGCCGCTGCCCGTGGTGCCCCTCCGGCGCACGGAGAAGAAACGCCCCCCGGCCCCACCGGTGCTGGTGGGCAAGTTGCAGTACGGCCAGCGGCTGCGGGCCATTGCGCCGGACGGGCGGGAGTATTTTTTCTGGGATTGGAACAGCGACCCCGGCGATTTGGAGCACCTCTTCGGCTGGGTGAACCCGCGGTTGGGAGTGCGCTTTCGGCATGAGAATTTCCCCCTGGCGCAACTTTCGGCGGCGGTGCGCGTGCCAGCAGTGTACTTGCATGGCCACTTGGGTTTCACCCTCACCGAGCAGGAGGTGAAAGGTCTGCGGGAGTATCTGCTGGCCGGAGGTACGCTGTTCGCCAACGCGGGCTGTGGCAACCAGCAGTTCATTGATGCCTTTCGACGGGAAATCGTTCGGGTCTTCCCGGAGAAAACCCTCTTTCGCCTGCCGCCGGACCACCCGCTGTATCATGCCTTTTACCTGATTGAGGAGGTAACTTTCCGCCCGGCGGTGGGCATTCCCCAGGGACGACCAGTGTTGGAAGGCATCAACTTAGGCTGCCGTACTGCGGTGTTCTTCACCCCCTTCGACGTGGCCTGCGGTTGGGATGGTCACTCGCCGGAGAGCAATCGCGGCTATTCCATTCCCGACGCCCGACGGTTGGGTACGAACTTCATCGCTTACCTGCTGCAATATCGGCAGTTGAGCCGCTACTTAGCCCAGCCGAAGGTGGTACTGACGGGAGCAACTGAGGGCCATGAGTTCGTCTTTGCCCAAATTGTGCACCAAGGGGACTGGAACCCCGATGAACGTGGGGTGACCAACCTCCTGCAACGCCTGGCCCGGGAGACTAACCTGCGGGTGGCCCCTCAACCTAAGCCAATTGTGCTGGAGGAGGCTGACCTGTTTGACTACCCGTTCCTGTACCTGACCGGCCATCGGGATTTCCAGTTCAGCGAAGCAGCGGTGAAAAAGTTGCGCAGGTATTTGCAGCAGGGCGGGTTCCTGCTGGCCGACAGTTGCTGCGGGCGCCTCACCTTTGATGCGGCCTTTCGGCGGGAAATCGCCCGTGTGCTGCCCAATGTTCCCCTTACGCCGCTGCCCCCCAACCATCCGGTGTACGGCACCCATTACACCCTGCGGCAAGTGGCTTACACCCCGGAGGTGGAGGGCCAAACGGGCCCGACTCTGGAAGGCATCACCTTAGGCGGCCACCTGGCTGTGGTGTACAGCAAGTATGACTTAGGCTGTGGCTGGGAGCAATTTCCCTGTCCCTTCTGCCGTGGCTACAAGCCAGCCACGGCCTTTCAGTTAGGGGTCAATGCCATCGTGTACGCGCTGACCCACTGAGGGGATAACAAGTATGCGCCTATCACAGCCAAGGTGCCGCCTTTGGCCCCTGGCCCGTAAGGCGTAAAACGCGAATGATGATAGGCATTTGCATCTTTA
>DTZQ01000597.1 GCA_012961305.1 Armatimonadota bacterium
GAGCTGGAGGAACTCCGTCGTCAGGCAGAGGCCGAACTGGAACGCGAGGCCATCACGGAGGAGCAGCGCGAGCAGGCGCGCAAGAACCTGCGCTACGAAGCCCTGCGGCGGCTGGAGGAAAGCGAGCCGGAGCGCCGGCGGGAAATCAACAAACTCGTCCTGGAGGTGTACTCCGAAGCCCTCAAGGAAAAGGCCCGCCAACTGGGCAACGTCCAAGGGGTGGAGGAAGGGTGGAAGAACGAGGAGGAGTACGAACTGGTCATCAGCCTGTCCGAATAAGGGGACAGCCTTGATTACCCGCATTCAAATCCAAAAATTGGACGCCAATATCGAAGAAGTCACCATCGGAGAGTGGTTGAAAGCGGAGGGGGAACGGGTAGAGGTCGGTGACCCATTGGTGGAGATTATCACCGACAAGGCGACCTTTGAACTGGAGGCTGAGGTGGCGGGCGTGTTGCGCCAAATCGTGGCCCCGCGCAACAGCGTGGTGCCCGTTGGTTACATCATTGGCGTCATTGGCGACCCGGAGGACGACCTGCCGGAAGTGGAGGCGGAAAATCAGGCCCTGTTAGCGGTGCTGGCGGAACAGCAGAAAATAGAGGCAGTTGGCCCCGCCCGGCCCCTGGGTCCTCTGCGCTCCTGGCGTCCTTCGCGGGTTCGTGCCACGCCTGCCGCCCGCCGTCTGGCCCGGGAACACGGGTTGGACCTGGCCCAAATCCCCCCCAGCAGCGGCGAGGGCATCATCCACGAAAAGGACGTGGAAGCCTACCTTCGGCGGCGGGAAAAGGATTAACGCTTGGGCAATTTTCCCCCTCCACCACCCTCAGCACCCGGGAGAGAAATTGGGGCCGGACTTCGTAAAGCCGCCGATTCTCTCGTCTGGGATGAACTCGATTGGTCAGCAGTATTACCCCCAACTCTCGCTCCGGGTCTGCCCAAAGTAGGGTGCCCGTGAAACCATCGTGCCCGAAACTGAGGGGCGAACTCTGAGGTCCTCCCTCTCCGTAGCCCAACCGCTTCCAGCCCAGCCAAAAACGTTCCTCCGCCGGGCCGGTTTGCTCCGCGAACATCGGGCGCACCGTCGCCGGAGAGAGGACTTCCGCCGTCTGTCGCCCCGCCGCCGGGGGAGCGAGGCTTTCCAGCAGGCTGTGCAGGAACACCGCTAAGTCCGAGGCCGTGCTGAACAGCCCGGCATGGCCGGCTACCCCGCCACAGGCGTAGGCATTTTCATCGTGTACCTCGCCGCACAGGATGCGGCCCCGCCAGGGGCATTCCTCGGTCGCTGCACAGCGGCTCCGCTTGTCCGGCGGGGGATTGAAGCCGGTGTCCGACAAGCCCAGGGGGGCGAAAAGGTGGCGGTGACAGTAGACATTTAGGGGTTCACCGCTGACTCGTTCGACCAACACGCCCAAAGTGATGAACCCCAAATCGCTGTAAGTGCACTTGGTCCCCGGCTTATGCTCTAAAGGCGTGGCGCACACCGCCGCGAAAATGGCCTCGGGGGAGGAGTGTTCGCGATAGAAGGGCTTCCAGGCGGGCAGGCCGGAAGTGTGAGTGAGCAGGTGGCGGACGGTAGGAACAGAGTGAAACTCCGGCAGGTACTCGGCCACGGGTGCGTCCAGGGCCAAGCGGCCGGCCTGATACAGGTGCATTACGGCGGTGGTGGTGGCAACTACCTTGGTGACCGAGGCCAGGTCGAAAATGGTGTCGTATTTCATTGGACGGCGGGCAGGGAGCACCTGGGCCCAACCGGCCGCGGTCTGCCACACCATCTCCCCGGCCCGCAGTACCACCGCCACTGCTCCCGGTATCCGGCCGGCCGCAATTTCTTCCTCCAGGGGTTGAAAGGCTTCTTCGTAGGTCATGCTATCGGATTTTCACCTCCCGCCCTTTCTCCGCCGATTGGTAGATGGCATCCAGGATTTTCGTCACCTGCAGGGCTTCCTCGGCCGGGATGGGCACGGGGGTGTCGTTGCGGATGGCCTCCACGAACAGGGACATCTCTACCTCATGGGTCTTTACAGGCCGCAAGGAGGTCGGCGTCATTTCCAACAGGGTTTGGTTCTGCTCCGTGAACATCTTCACCGGCGAAAGTTGACAGCCGCCGCGGTCGCCCAAGATGACCGTATTGAACACATCGGCCTCCAGATTGGCGGCAAAACTGGTTTCCAGATAGACCGTGGCGCCGTTGTCAAAACGGATGAAACCACAGCCGAAGTCCTCCACGGTGAACTTCTTCGGGTCCCACTGGCCCATCAGGCCCAGCACGTCGTCGCGGTGGCCGAACTTGGTGTAGGTCTGGCCGGAGGCAGCAATGGGCTGGGGATACCCCATGAGGTAGAGGGTCAGGTCGAGGATGTGCACGCCAAGGTCAATGAGCGGCCCTCCGCCCTGTTTGTCCTTTTCGATGAACACTCCCCAGCCGGGGATGCCCCGGCGGCGCAGGGCCTGGGCACGGGCATAATAGGCTTCACCTAACAGGCCATTATCAATGAACCGCTTCAGGGCTTGAGCCTCCGCCCGGAAGCGATTGTTGAGGCCGCACATGAGTTGTTTCCCTGCTTCCTTCGCCGCGTCTACCATGGCTTGCCCTTCCTTCGCATTCAGGGCGAGGGGCTTTTCCACCAACACGTGTTTGCCGGCCCGCAGGGCCGCAATGGTGGGGTCCTTGTGCAGATAGTTCGGCGTGCACACGCTCACCGCGTCCAGTTCGTCCATCTCCAACATCTGGCGGTAGTCGGTGAACACGTGAGGAATACCAAACTGCTTGGCTACCTCCCGTGCCTTTTGCTTCACAATGTCGCAGCAGGCGAAAACCTCGCAATCTGGCACCTTTTGATAGCCCGGAATGTGGGCCGCCCGGGCGATGCCGCCGGTGCCAATGATGCCCACGCGGATTTTCCTCCGCACTTTCCGTCGGCGGGCCATGTTGATGCAACTCCTTTCCTTAGGCCTGATGCGGGAATGGCCACTGCCTCGCCACCCCGATACGGGCTAAGTGATTAAGGTGGCTGACCACTCACCCCCTCACCCAACCCTGCATTGGGCCCCTACCATCCGCCGCGTTGCAGGATGACCAGGGTGAGAAAAAAAAGCAACATTCCTCCGCAAAACCAAAGGATACGCCGCCAAGCGCGTCGTTCTGGTCTAATGCGCGACCAATTGAGGAATAGGAAGGTAAGGCCGATAAAGGGCAGCGCAGGCAAAGGTAAGCGACCGAAATGGGCCAGGGCTAACCCTACGCCAAACGCGCCCATCAGCCCCCAGTAATTCTTACTTAGTCCCAAGTTAAACCGTCGCGCCGCTTCCAAAAACAGGGTCAAAAACAGGAAATCGCCGGCCCCAATGATGGGATGCAGCAGGTTAGTACCCCAGACGGGCCAGGCCAGAATCATGAGGCTGACCACCTCGGGCACCTTTTTCACCACTTCCCCCGTCGGCCCATAGTACACGCTGTAAACGTCGGCCAGGGCGACTACAATGGCCGTAATGACCAGGTAATCGGCCTGTCGGAGGCCGTGAGATAAGACCACTCCCGCACAGAACGTCCAGCCCAGCAGGGTCAGGCCGATACCCAAGGCTTGCCAGGCGCGGGGCAGGGAGGGCTGACTGAAAGCGAAGTCCAGGAGCAGCAACAGGACTCCTCCCAGCGCCAGGAGGCCCAGGTGGGACCAGAGGGGGGTGACCAGCTGGGCCAAGCGGGGGGACAGGGAGACCTCCGAGGGGGCGCCCTCTGGTTCGTGCAGGGTGGCTTGCACGGCGGAGAGCAGAAGGGCGCCGGCCAGTAGGGCCCCGCCCCAGGCGGAAAGGAAAGTGGCTACGGTGGGCATCTGGGGATGAAAATGGGGGGCGAGAAAGGCCAGCAGCAGGAAAGTTCCAGCCCATATCCCTCCCCCCAGCAGCAACCGATAAAAACGCACTTTGAGGGGTAGAAGTTCCTTCCCCGGCCGACTTAACAGGAAAATGGCCAGCAGCGCGGCGGCGAGGAGGAGGATTAACAACCCGCTGCCCAAGAGAGTAAACAGGCCTCGCAGGGCGGCGGTGGTGGGCCGCAGGTTGCAGAAGGTTACTTGCTGGGGAGCCACATAAACATAGCGTCCCGCCTCCAGATGCTTTCGGGGCGCAACGGTTAGATAATAAGTTCCGGCGGGCAAGGAAGTAAAGCGAAACTGGCCCTGTTCGTCGGTGACCGTGTGCCAGGTTTGGTCCGGGGCAGCCAGGGATTCCAGACGGACTGACCAACCGGCCTGGGAAATGGTTAGGGGGGGTAAGGGTTGGACAGTCCCTTGCAACTCGGCCAAGGGGAGGGCCAGCCAGGCAACGAACCAACTAACCAGCCAGCCAGCAGTTAAGTGGGAACTGGGGAAAGTCATCGTTCCTCGAGTCGGCTCCTAAGCACCATGTTGGGCTACCAGAGCCTTTAAATCCTCCCTTCCCACCATTTCGGCATAGTATTGCGCTTTATCCACCTTCCCGTTGTCCACCAGCAAAGTAACCAACTCCCGGTACACCTGTTGCCGCTCTGGGGTGTGCAGGAAGGTTTCCTGTCCTTCTACTGGTACTTGGGAGCGTTGTCGTTCCAGGTACTCCACCGCCTTTTCGTAAGCGTCCACCGCGGCCTCCATTTCCTCCTCCGCCAGCAAGCACCGGGCAATGAGGGCATGGGAGGAAGCAATCACATCCGGGGTGCCCATATCCTCTCCCAGCACCAAGGCGGTAGTGGCTGCTTGTTTGGCTTCCTTGGGTTGGCGCAAATCGAAATGAATGAAAGCCTTACGCAAGTAGCCCCAAGCCAGCAGGCGACGGGTATCCATGGCTTGAGCCAATTCAATGGCCCGATGGGAGTGGTCTAGGGCTTCTTCGCTTCGGTCCAAACAGTGCAGAGCCAAAGCATAGTTGCTCAAAGCAATAGCCTCATCCCGGCGGCTGTTCATTTCTCGCGCCAGTTGTAAAGCCCGAGAGAAACGCTCGGTGGCTTCGGCCAGTTGGCCGCGGTGGAGGCAAATTTGCCCCTCAATAACCTGGGCAAAGGCCTCCCCACTCTGATTGCCCGTGCGCTCGATAATCTCCAACGACTCTCGCAAAACCTTTTCCGCCTCTTCGTACTGGCCCACCGTCAGATGCCAATCCGCCAGTTGGTTCAAGGCCTCTGATTCGCGTACCGTGCTCTCAATTTCCCGGGCCACTTGCAGGGCTTGCTGGGAATAGTGAAGGGATTCCTCATAACGTCCCAAATGGAGCAAGGTATGTCCCAACAGACGGCAGACTTGGGTCTCCACTTCTCGTTCCCCGGTTTCCTGTACCAGTTCCAGCACCCTGAACTGCACATCCAGGCTCTCCTCGTAATTGCCCAAGTTCACGTAAGCCTTGCCGAAGTTGCCATAGGTGTACTGCTCCAGACGTTTGCGGAGGGCCTCGTCTTCGATGTCCGCCAGCAGGGCTTCACATTGACGGCAGGCATCCAACATTTCGTGATAGTTGCCCAAGTATTCCTGGGCCGCGGCGATGTTGTTGTAACTAATCCACAGGTTGAAAGGGTCGGCCTCCAGGCGGGTCTGCTGGATTTCCAGGGCCTGCTGGAAGTGCTCCAGGGCAGCCTTGTAATCTCCCCGCCGCATTTCCAAATCGCCCACCCCGGCGTGGCTCAGGGCCAAACTGTTCCAATCTTCGGCCCGCCGGTCCATCTCCAGCACCGGTTCCCAATACTCACGAGCGGTATCGTAATCGCCGGCCAAAGTGTAGATGATGGCCAGGTTGTAGGAAGCATTGGCCACTTCCCGGTTGTCGTTCAACCGCCGGGCCAGGGCCAGCATTTGCTCGAAGGTTTTCCGTGAACGGTGGAGGTCATGAATCATCTTGCAAATTTGACCCAGGTTGCGGTAAAGGTCCAAATGCTGCTCGTACAGTTGCGGGAGTTCCCCCTGCTGGGAGGAATCGGCTTCCAGGGTTTTAATAGCCTCCAAAGCGTGCTGGTAATGGGCAATGGCCGCTTCGTTGGAGAAAATTCGGGCGGCCTTTTCCGCCGCCTGCACCGTGTAGTGCAGGGCTTTATCGGGCCGCTCGCTGTGGTAATAATGGTAGGCCAGATGGTCAATGTATTCCTCCAGACGGTCGGCGTATTCCTGCTCAATGAACACGCCTACGGTGGTGTGCAGTTGGCGGCGAGTGCTGACCAGGAGAGTGTTGTAAGCCACATCGCGGATAAGGGCATGGCCGAAACTGTACTCCTCCTCCGAGGAACTATGCTCCGGCACCACCAACTCCGCCCGCTGGAGGGCGTCTAAGTGCTCGTCGAGGTCAATGCCATCGCTCATCCGCTGGGAAATGACATAATCCAAGGTTTTGTAGCGGAAGGTCTTGCCCATTACTGCCACCGCGGCGGCCTGAAGGGTATCCTTATACTCCGGTTCCAGACGGTCAATGCGGGCCAACAGAATTTCCTCTACTGTGCTGGGGATGTCTTCCGGTTGGGGCGGGTGCAGCAGCCGGCCCGTCTGGGGGTCAATGGCACCGGTATCCTTGAGGGATTTGGTAATTTCCTCGATGAAAAACGGGTTGCCCTCGGCCTTCTGCACGATTAAATCAGCCAGGTCGCTGTCAATTTCCTCCACCCGCAGCAGCGACTTCACCATCTCTCCCGTTTCCTCCGGAGTGAGACGGTTGGGGCGGATTTGGGTGTAGTACGATTTGCTGCCCCAACTGTGGGTGAAATCGGGCCGATACAGGCAAACCAGTAAAAGCCGCATGCCGGAAAGGTAATCTACCAAGTAGTTGAGCAGTTCGCGGGAGTCGTCGTCGGCCCATTGCAGGTCGTCGAACACCAACACCAGCGGCTGTTTACGGCTCAGTTCCCGCAACACCTCCCGCACTGCGGAAAAGGTTCGTTCCCGCAGTTCCTGCGGCTCCAAGGATTCCATCTCCACATCGTCGAACTTAATGGAGAGGATATTGCCAATGTAGGGCACTAACCTCCGCAACTTCTGGGCCCGGTCGGGATTTATGCTTTCAATGGCCGTGGCTACTTTCTGCTTGCGGGTTTCGCCGTCGTCTTCCTCGGCAATGTCGAAAAGGGGGCGGAAAATGTCAATGAAGGGCAACCACTGCATGTGGCGCCCGTAACTGAGGCAGCGGCCCTCGTATATCTGAACGGTGTCCGGTTCGAGGTCTTTCTCCAGTTCGTAAATCAGCCGCGACTTGCCAATGCCGGCCTCGCCCACGATGCCCACCACTTGTCCCTGCCCCTCAAGGGCCAAGTGGAACGCTTGCCGCAGGGCCTTCATGTGCTCATCGCGGCCCACCAGTTCGGCCATGCCATACTCTTCCGCCACCTCAATCCGGGAGCGGCGGCGCTTGCCGCTGATTACCTCGTAAACCTTGACCGGTTCGCTCTTTCCCTTTACCCTAATGGGCGGCAGTTCGTTGATTTCAAAGGAGCCGTGCACGCGGCGGTAGGTGTTCTCGCTGATGAGAATCTGGTCGGGGGTAGCGGCCGTTTCCAGACGGGCACTCAAGTTCACCGTATCCCCCATGGCCGTGTAATCCATACGGCCCGTCGCTCCCACCCCGCCCACGTACACCGGCCCGGTGTTGACCCCCATGCGAATGGTCAGGGGAGTGTCGCGCAGTTTTTCCTCGTTCAACTGGGCCAGCGCCTCCCGCATGGCCAAAGCCACCCGCAGGGCTCGTTCAGGGGAATCTTCGTGGGCTATGGGTGCCCCGAACAGGGCCATCACGTCGTCGCCCAGAAACTTGTCAATGTACCCCTCGTACTCGAAAATCGGCTCGGAGAGGCGGGCAAAAACCTCATCCCGCAGCCGGGTAATTTCCTCGGAGTCCATTTTTTCGGCCATTTCCGCGAACCCCCCCAACTTGGCCATGAGAATGGTCACCGTGCGGCGCTCGCTGCGTTTGACCGCGGCCGCGTAGCGGTCAGCCAGTTCCCGTCGAGCGGCCTCAGCGCGGTCTTTTTCCTCCTCCGGCCGCTCTTCCGGCGGGGCTTCCGGGGGAGCGGGTGGGGTTGGAGGGATCACAGGCTCGGGAGGAGCCATGGGAGGTGCTTCGGGCACCGGCGGAGCCGCGGGCGAAGGTGGAGGGGGGGAAACCGGCGGGGAAGTAACCGTAGGTGCTGCCGAGGGTGGAACGGTCGGTGCGGGGGCGGGGGGAACAGCCACGGGCGATACCTCCTGCGGCCAGGCAGCCGGAGCAGGGGCAGCCATTTCTGCTCCGGGCGAACCCAACGCTACCCCGCAACCGCCGCAGAACTTGTCCCCGCAGTCGTTAGCAAACCCACACCGAGGACAGCGCACCTCCAACGATGCGCCACACTCCCGGCAGAACCGTCGGGCGAGTTTATTCGGCGTCCGACAGTTAGGACAGATAATCATCGCTCGTCCTTGTCCCCCAAACACATTTTGGACTCAGGGGCTTCAGCCCCCTTAAGGGACGTTCCTTTCTGTTCCCGTTCCACAGGATTTACCCCAAGGGGACCGGGCCCCTTTAGAACCTGCTTCCTGCTTCAACGAACGGATGCTCATAGACCAACCGCTTTTTGCCTGACTGGGGACCGGAGACGGGGGACAGGGGCTTTCTTGCCGGTCCTCGGTCTCCGGTCTCCCGTCCCTTGCCCTCACCCTTGCCCTCCCCGCGTGCGGGGA
>DTZQ01000598.1 GCA_012961305.1 Armatimonadota bacterium
GGTCAATCAGGTTGAACCGGCTGAGTAGTTACAAATGTGGAAATGGTGTCCGGCATCATTACCTCCTGGGAACAATATTGGGCGTTACTCCTCAGCCAGAGCCTCTCTTAGGATTGCCTCCTCCATCCCAAAAGCGTGTTCGGCGGTGGGGAAGGTGCCAGCCTGCACCTCATCCCGATAGGTTTCCACGGCTTGCCGAATGATTTGGGCCAACTGGGCGTATTGTTTGGCATGGCGGGGGACAAAGCCGGTAAACAGCCCCAGCAAATCGTGCAGTACTTGTACCTGCCCATCGCAACCGGCCCCGGCCCCAATGCCAATGGTAGGCACGTTTACCCGCTCCGTAATAGCCGCGGCCAGTGGGGCCGGCACACACTCCAAGACTATGGCGAACGCTCCGGCCTGTTCCAGACAGCGGGCATCGTTAAGCAGCCGCCGGGCTACCTCCACCGTGCGCCCCTGTACTCGATAGCCTCCCAGTTGGTGAACACTCTGGGGCGTTAGACCGATATGCCCCATCACCGGAATGCCCACTTCCACCAACCGGGCCACCGTGGGAGCCATGGGTTCCCCACCCTCCAACTTTACCCCCTGAGCCGTGCCCTCTTGCAGGAACCGGCCGGCGTTGAGCAGGGCCTGTTCCGCACTGACTTGGTAGGTCATAAAGGGCATATCGGCTACGACGAAGGCCCGCTGGGCTCCTCGCCCTACGGCTTTGACGTGGTGCAGCATTTCCTCCAGCGTCACCGGCAGCGTAGTCTCATACCCCAGCACAACTATACCCAGCGAATCGCCCACCAGAATAAGGGGTACTCCCGCCTGGTCAATGAGTTGGGCGGTAACGTAATCATAGGCGGTAAGCATGACAATTTTCTCTCCCTGCTCCTTCATCCGCCGCAGGTCGTTAATGGTGACCCGGCGGAGAGGGGAACTTCCGGCTTCGCCGGGAGGTGTCTCTCTTTGTACTGACTTCGCTGACTTTTTACTCATTCTCTCTCTCCCTCGGTCAAAGCCTCAACTTCCCGGCGCAAAGCCCTCAACCGGTCGTGCAAAATCTCCCCTGTCAAGTCGGTTACCACCCTCTCAAAATGGTCCAAGAACTCCGCCAGGGCCTCTCGCATTTCCTCCAGGGATGGTTCCCCGTTGGGTGGGTCCATTGGTGGAGATTGCTCGCCGGGAAGAAGCAGAGAAAGTAGGAGGGGAAACCTCCTTCCGACTTTACGTCGGCTGGCTCGCAAGGTAACTCGTAGGGTCGGTTCCCCCAAAATAGGCGCCAGGTGCTGGTGCATAACCTTCACCACTTGATGAAAAAGAATTTGGGAAGAACCCATATTCTGCTATCCTCCTTTCCTCCCATTTCTTCGGACGGCTAAGTCGCCCGCAATTCATCCACATGGGTACGGATTTTGGCGATAGCATCAACTATGTCCTGCATATCCGCTTGCTCGCCCAGCAGGATGGTTTGGCTGAACCAAACCGCCTCCTCGGCGGCAATGCGTTCGGTCACTGGCAGGTGCACCTGGGCATAGTTCAGGCTTCGGCCTTGGGGCACGCAAGCGCGGGGATATTCTTCTGCCTGTCGTAAGATGGCTTCTTGCCGATGCAGAGGCGTCCAGCCAGAACTGCACGGAATCCCCTCCGCCCGCAGGGCAGCCAGAAAACGCTCCCGCGGCACCCCGCCGAAGTTCTCCCGGTCGTAACGCAGCATGTACAGGTGGTAGCAGTGGCGTGTAATGCGTTCATCGGAACGCATAGGGCGAATCCCCTCAATGGCGGACAACTGTTCCTCCAGCCAAGCACCGTTCCGATGCCGTCGGTTGGTTTGTTCCTCCAACCGCTCCAATCCAGCACACAGAATGGCCGCCTGCCAGGCGGTCATGCGGTTGTTAGTGCCCAAAATGGGGTGTTCATACCAACCTCCCTCTCGGCGCCGGCCTACATTTTGGTAGGAATAGCAGAGGTCAAACAGCCGCTCATCGTTGGTGGTCACGGCCCCTCCTTCGCCCGCCGTGAGGTTCTTCGAGGACTGGAAACTGAAGGTGCCCAGGTCTCCTATTGACCCCGCCCGCTGGCCCCGCCATTCGGAACCATGGGCCTCGGCGGCATCCTCGATGACCAAAATACCGTGACGGCGGGCAATCTCGTTGATAGCATCCAGGTCTGGCGGCCGGCCTCCGGCATACACTGGAATGACCGCCCGAGTGTGAGGGGTAATGGCCGCTTCTACGGCAGCCGGGTCAATGTTGTACGTGTCCGGTTCGATGTCCACAAACACTGGAATGCCGTTGGCCTCCAACACCGCACTGGCCGTGGCAATGAAGGTGTAGGAGGGGACAATGACCTCTACCCCGTAAGTTACCCCGGCTGCTTTGGCCGCAATTTGAATGGCGTGGGTGCCATTAGTGCAACTCAAAGCGAATTTAGTGCCTACGTACTCCGCCCATCTGCGCTCAAACTCAGCCGTCTTGGGGCTGCCAATGCCCCACACCCCGCTCTCCAAAACTTCCCGCAATTGGGCCCGTTCCCGTTCATCGTAAACGGGCCATTGGGGGAAAGGTTTAGTACGCACCGGCGTTCCGCCGTTAATCGCCAGATGAGCCATGTCTTGCCTCCTTTTACGCTTCACGTATTACCTCTATACCGCTCCAAAACCAACACTGCTATTGCTATTCCCAAAGCATCCGCCACCCAGTCCCCCACCTCGCCCCGGCGAAAGGGCACCAAAGCCTGATGTAATTCGTCGCTTAGCCCGTACAACGTTCCCACCCCTGCTGCCCACCAGGGAGCGGCTGTTCGCGCTACCGCCGTCGCCCCCACGAAGGCTCGCCACAGGAGCACCCCCAACCCTCCGTAGAGCAACAGGTGGCCCAGTTTGTCTCCCCAATCCAGTTCCACCAGGGGCACCTCTTCCGGCAGAGGCCGCCCGGAAAAGTAGAAAATCGCCCCCATATATCCCAGGGGCGGAAGCCAATAACGCAGCCAGACCGCCACCCGACGCCAGTCCCTCATGGCAGAACCCCCTGCTCCCGCAAACAGGTCACCATCTCTTGACCGAAGGCCTCCAAATCCGATACATGCTGTCGAAATTACCTTCCCCCGCCAGAAACTCAGCCTCTGACAGTTGAGCCAACCGCGGTAAAGCAAGTGACACCGTTCATGGTCCTTCTTCCTTCACCAAGGCCAAAAACTCCTCCTCGCTCAGCACCGGCACGCCCAACTGCCGGGCCTTCTCCAACTTCGACCCGGCCTCCGCTCCCGCCACCACGTAGTCCGTCTTGCGGCTCACGCTGGAACTCACCCGGGCCCCGGCTTGCTTGGCCAAGGCGCTGGCTTCCTGCCGGGTGAACCGCTGCAAAGTGCCGGTGAACACGAGGGTCTTGCCAGCCAGGGGACTCTCCTCCGGAGCCACCGGGCGGGGGGGAACCTGAGCCTGCACTCCCGCCCGCCGGAGTTTCTCCAGCATTTGCTGCGTCTCCGGCTGAGCAAAAAAGGACACAATGCTCTCCGCCGTCTTTTCCCCGATTTCGGGAATGGCGCTGAGTTCTTCCACCCTCGCTTGGGCCAGGGCTTCCAAGGAATCAAAATGCGCGGCTAAAATTTCGGCTCCCCGCTCTCCCACATGGCGAATGCCCAAAGCGTGAATCAGGCGCGGCAGGGTGGTTCGTTTGCTCCTCTCTATGGCCTCCAACACGTTTTGGGCTGACTTCTCTGCCATTCGCTCTAAGGGCAGCAAATCCTCCAAAGTGAGGGAATACAAATCGGCCGGGTCCTGGACCAAATGGTGCTCTAACAACTGCGCAATGAGGGCTTCGCCCACGTGGTCAATGTCCATCGCCGCCCGGGAGACGAAGTGCTTAATGCGGGCCTCCAACTGGGCCGGACAGCCGGTTCGGTTGGGACAGCGCCAGACGGCTTCCCCCTCGGGCTTAACCGCCGGCGTGCCGCAGACGGGACAAATGTGGGGCATGATGAAAGGCTGCTCATCTCCAGCGCGCTCCTCGGTGAGAACCCGCACCACTTCGGGAATGATGTCCCCGGCCTTGTGGATAATCACCGCGTCGCCGATGCGCACGTCCTTGCGGCGAATTTCGTCCTCGTTGTGCAAGGTCGCCCGGCTCACGGTAGTGCCGGCCACAAAAACGGGCTCCATAATGGCCACCGGGGTCAGGGCCCCCGTCCGTCCCACCTGTACTTTGATGTCCAGAATTTTCGTCCGCGCTTCCTCGGCAGGGAACTTATAGGCCACAGCCCAGCGGGGCCCATGGGCCGTGGTGCCCAATTGTGCCTGTCGCGCAATTTCGTTGACCTTGACCACTATCCCGTCAGTTTCGTAGGGCAACTGGTGCCGTTTCTCCTGCCACTCCTCCCAGTAGGCCACCACCGCATCCACTTGGGGACACACCTGCGCGTGAGGGCTGGCCTTAAAACCTGCCCGGCGCAGGTAGTCCAGCGTGACTTCCAGGATGTTTTGCCGGAGTTGTTCGACTTCGGCCTTGGTGGGTTTGGTGGTGAGGGTGTGCAAATCGGCAATGATGAA
>DTZQ01000599.1 GCA_012961305.1 Armatimonadota bacterium
ACGATGCGGGTCGGGCCGGACTGTTAGACCCCGGCTTGGGCCGGCCGCCGGGGGAGAGCATAACCCTGCGCTGCGGTTGCATCCCGTCGTTCGCCAACTCGGAACGGCGAAACCCCAGGCTGAGTACTGGACTTTCCTCAACTCCGTCCGCCGCGGCTTGGGCGTCAACTTCACCGTTGAGGGCGGCTTCGCCTTTCTCTCCACCGCGATGTTCCACTGGGACGATGAGCAACTGGCAAAGTGGCTGCGGGTGCGAGACCTCAAGTTCGTCAGCGGCACCATCGGCAAACGGCCCGATGGCCGTTACGCTCACGGCACGGCTTTCCTGACCACGAAGAAGGACCATGCTCGCTGGCGGGAGTTGTTTGCGCGGGTGAAGCGACTGCAGCCGGGGATAAAGTGCCTCATGTACTTTCACGCCTTCATCAGCACGGAGGACGGGGCGCCGGAGAAGTATGCGGACAGCAGGATGACGAACTCGCGGGGCGACCAGATGCGCTATCCTTACCGCTATCCCCTGCCGCTGTTCTACGCCACCCTGGACAACGCCTACGGACGGGTGCTGCCGCGGTACTTCGAGGTGATTTTCGAGGATTTGGGCGGGGACGGGGTTTACTGGGACGAGATGGCCTACAGTGCGCAGGTGTACACCTACGACCGTTGGGACGGGGTGAGCGTGGATTTGCACCCGCGGACGCTGGAGATTGTGCGCAAGAAGGCGGCCACGCCTCTCCTCTGTCAGTCCTGGAAGGTGCAGCAGGTGGAGAGAATCCTGGGGGCAGGCAAAGTGCTCATCGCCAACGGCCCGCCGCGCACGGAGACCATGAGCCGCTATCACTTCCCCCGCTTTCAGGAGACGGGCACGCTGGCCAACATCGCCCGCGGACACCTGTACACCCCCATCGGCCTCGGCGACCACCTCACTCAGCGCACGGAGCAAGATGTTGTCTCCCAAATCCGCCGCAACATGGACTACGGCGGACTGTACTACTACTACGTAGCCACCGTGCCCCAGACGCATGAGAACCTGACCGCTCGCATGTTCCCCTTCACGCCCCTCGAACTGCACCAAGGCGTGCTCCTGGGCGAGGAACGCATTCTGACCAATCGGTGGGGTCTTTTCGGCTGGAACGATGCCTCTGGGCATGAGGTACACGTGTACGACGCCGAGGGGAGGGAAGTGAAAAGGGGCGAGGAAGCACTGGTGCGCACTTTCACCCGGGAGGGACAGACCTGGACGGAACTGCGCCTGCCGGCGCGGTGGGTGGCGGTGATTGAGCGGCGGTAAGGGATAGAGCGAATGAAAGTCGCGGCAGTTGGGTCACCGCTTGCGTCCCCTCCTAATTTGCGGCTGGGAGTATGGCATTCTTCTTAGGAGAAGTCAAGGGGTTTGACAAGGCCCCAGAATTTCGGCTACAATGGGTTCAAGTTTGACCAAAGGAGGTTAGTCCGATGGCCACGCGAGGGGGCGGTGCGAACCTGTGGCTGCCGACGGCGGTGATGGCCTTGCTTTCGCTTTTGGCCCTGGCCTTTGCCTATCGGCGGGGTGATGGGTCTCATCTACAGGGATTACATCATGCTTTGCGGTTGGCCCTGCAAGTTTTGCCGCTGCTGGTCTTTGCTTTCCTCCTGGCGGGGATGGTGCAGGTGCTTATTCCCCGAGAGACCATCTCCCGCTGGGTGGGCGCAGAGTCCAGTTGGCGCGGCATTCTGTTGGGCTGTATCGCGGGGGGATTGGCTCCGGGAGGGCCTTACGTCAGTCTGCCCTTAGCCATGGCTCTGTTGCGGGCTGGGGCGAGCGTGGGGACAATGGTGGCCTTTCTGACTGCCTGGTCGCTGTGGGCGGTCAGTCGCCTGCCGATGGAGATAGGCATCCTGGGTTGGCAGTTCACCCTCATCCGCTTGGCTTGCACTTTTTCTTTCCCCCTTTAGCCGGCCTGGTCGCCAACCTGTTCTTCGGCCATTTGACTTTCCGGGTGTAGCAGATGGCAGAATCCCTCCCCGACCCTCTCCGGGTGCGGGAACCCCCTTCGCTTCCCCCGCCCTTGCCCTCTCCCGCGTGCGGGAAGGGTTGGGAGGGGAGACAGCCTCCGTACACGGGGGCAGGGGAGACGGGTTGGGCTGTGGCCTGTGGTGGGCCATCTATCATCATGAGGAAAACAAGGAGCGGAGAGAATGAGCGTAATGAACCTAAATGAGGCTCCGCTTTACACCGAGCGCGGTGGGACGGTACGTTTGCTCGTCACTCCGAAGACGGTGGGCTCGCAAAACCTAATCCTGACGCATCTGACCTTGCAACCCGGAGAGGAGTTCGTCCGGCACACCCATGAAGTTTCGGAGGAGGCTTACTACATTCTGGCGGGAGGTGGCGAGATGAACTTGGAGGGAAGGGTTTTCCCCGTGCAGCCGGGCGAAGCAGTGTACATCCCGCCGGGTACAGAACATTCCCTCGCCAATCACGGTGAGGAACCCCTGGTTCTGTTGGTTACTCAAGCCCCCCGGGACGAGGCTTTGAAGCGCGTATTTGGCTGAAGGGAGGTTTATTTTGCCCGGACTTTTTCCCCCTAAGCGTTGTCCAAAGGGGCGAAAGGTGGTATAATAAATATTGTGGGAGAACAAAATGTCGGAACACATTCTTTACTTAGCGGCAGACGTTGATGTGTCGGCGCTGCGGGCGGTTTTAGAACCCGCGGGGATTAGATGTGTGCCGTTGAGGGTGGAGGCCGAGTCCCTGGCCCTGCCGGCTGTGGTAGTTGCCCAGGCGGAAGTCCTCAGCGACGGAGCGCCGTGGCTGGCGAGTTTGCGCTCGCCGGAGGCCGCGGGAACACAAATCATCGTCCTGGCCGAAGCCGATGGGCCTTCGGTGGCCGTGCCGGAGGAGTTCATTTTCGCCACTTTGCCACCTACTATTGCCCCTCCGCAGTTGGGTTTGGTAGTGCGGCGGGCCTTTGAACGAGGGCAATTGCAACGGCGGGAGCAAGCGTTAGCCCATGAACTACACCGACGCTCCCAGGAACTGGGCGAACTTAACCGCATTGGCATTGCCCTCTCTGCCGAGCGGGAAGTGGATAAACTGTTGGAGTTAATTCTACAGAAAAGCCGGGAGATTACCCAGGCGGACGCGGGCAGTCTGTACTTAGTCGAGGAGACTCCAGAGGAACAGCATTTGCGGTTCAAACTCTCCCAAAATGATTCCTTTGACATCAGTTACACGGAGTTCATCATGCCCCTGGACAAAGCCAGCCTGGCCGGCTACGTAGCGGTGACCGGAAAATCACTTCTGCTGGACGATGTGTACGAGTTAGGCGAGGGGGTAGAGTACAGTTTCAACCGAAGTTTTGATGAATCCACGGGCTACCGGACTAAATCCATGTTAGTCGTGCCCATGAAAAACAACTTCGGGGAGATTCGTGGGGTTATCCAGTTGATTAACCGCAAACCGGCCTTTGACCTGCGGTTGCGGGATGCAGCGATGATAGAGCAAGTGGTCATCCCCTTTGACGAAAACTGTCAAGAATTGGCCCTCTCTCTGGCCAGTCAGGCAGCAGTGGCTTTGGAGAACAGCCTCCTCCTGCGCAACATTGAGGAAATTTTCGAGCGATTTTTAGAGGCCCTGGTCAAGGCCATTGAAGACCGCGACCCAGCCACGGCTGGTCACTCCCTGCGGGTAACGCGGCTAACGCTTGCCTTAGCCGAAGCGGTAAACAAAACGACCGAGGGCCCTTACGCCCAGGTGCATTTTACACCGGCGCAAATGAAGGAACTGCGATATGCAGGAATGCTCCACGACGTAGGCAAGATTTACGTTCGTCCTGAGGTGTTCGTAAAAGCCAAAAAACTCTATTCCCACCACTTGAAGACGATTCAAGAGCGGTTTGAGTTCGTCCGCAAATCCCTGGAGGCTGAATATACGCGCCGAAAATTGGAATATGTGATTAGTGGTAAGCAGGACTACCAAGAGCACTTCCGGGCCCTGGATGAGAAATACCGGCACGAATTGCAACTATTAGATGAGTATTTCCAAATAATTCTACTGGCCAACGAGCCGACGGTACTGGCGGCAGATAGTTTCGAGCGGTTGGCCCAAATCGCGGCCCGAACTTATGTTGATGCCTATGGCCACTCGCAAAAATTGCTGCAACTGGAGGAGTTGAAATTGCTCTCCATTCAACGGGGCAGTCTGGATGAGACTGAACGGCGGGAAATTGAATCCCACGTGGAGTGGAGTTTCAAACTGTTGGTCCGTATTCCCTGGACCAAGGATTTGGCCAACATCCCGTTCATCGCCGGTGCCCATCATGAGAAGTTAGATGGTTCCGGCTATCCTCACCACCTAACGGCGGAGCAGATACCCCTACAGGCGAAAATGATGGCCATTGCGGACGTCTTTGATGCCCTCACCGCCGCGGATCGACCTTATAAGAAGGCCGTACCGGTGGAGCGGGCTTTGGATATCCTTCGCTACGAGGCTGAAGCGAGGAAAATTGATAAAGACTTGGTAGACATTTTCATCCGTCACCGGGTTTGCGAGACTACATTGCTTGAGTAGATGATTAGAATTAAAACTCCGGAACAAATTGCCCGGATGCGACGCAGTAACCGGCTGGCGCGGCGTATTTTGTTGACCCTGGGAGAACACGTGGCTCCGGGAGTGAGCACTAAAGAGTTAGATTTGCTGGCCCGTAAACTGGTGACCGAAGCGGGGGGACGACCTTCTTTCCTGGGATATCGAGGTTTCCCGGCTGCCATCTGCGCCTCGGTCAACGAAGTCGTGGTGCACGGCATTCCCAACGACCAGAAACTGCGGGAGGGGGACATTTTAAGTGTAGATTTTGGGGCCTTCTTAGACGGATTTCACGGCGACACCGCGGCTACCTTCCCGGTGGGGAAAATCAACTCCCAAGCCCAACACCTTCTAAAAGTAACCTACTCTGCTTTGTGGAGAGGTATTGAGGCGGCGGTGGTGGGCAACCGGATAGGGGACATTTCCCACGCCATCCAAAGTTACGTGGAAAGTCAGGGCTGTGGGGTGGTGCGCAAATTGGTGGGACACGGAGTGGGACGGGAAATGCATGAGGACCCCCAGGTGCCCAACTTTGGCCGTCCCCGCACCGGCCCTCGCCTGCGGCCGGGTATGACCCTGGCCATTGAGCCCATGATTACCGCCGGTTCCTACCGGGTAAAAGTCCTCCCCGATGGCTGGACAGTGGTCACCGCCGACGGGAGCCTGGCGGCTCACTTTGAGCATACGGTCGTCGTCCTCTCCGACGGCCCGGAAGTCCTCAGTCTGCCCGATTGGTTTCCCCGTTGGCTTGAGTAAGGTCAACAGGTCAATTGACCCCTTGACGATTTTTTGAGGCTATGGGCCAATGGCGGAACGCCTACCCCCGTAATGGTGGAGGAACCCTATGCCACCGGTGGCCTTTACCGGGCCGGGATTGCCCGGCGAAATACGGGTCAACGTGCGCCCTCAGTTGCTCTCGGTGACGGTTAACACCTTCACCGTGTACACCTTTGACTGCACCGGCAAACTCCTGGGGGCCGTGCGGGAGGGACATCACTATCGGCGGGGGCTGGACAACCGGATGCTCGTCAGCCGGCCGGAACCACCTGGAGGAGTACGCTGGCGCCGGCGGGTAACCCTTTCCCCGGACGAGGCTCGAACCCTGATAGAGGACATCTATGCCTTCATCCGCCAATTGATGGAAGCCGTGCACCAGAGGCGGGTAACCCTGCTCGCGCCGGAAACCCTGCCTCTTACCAAATGGGAGGAGATAACCACCGCCCTGAGGCGTACCGCTGCCTGGGACTTTGACCGGCTGGCTGCCGATGCTGCCCGGTTTCAGGAAGTGTATGCTCCCATCAGCATCCTGCCCCCGGACCAGTACCGCACCCTGGTACTGCAGGCAACCCTGGGCTGCCATTGGAACCGCTGCACGTTTTGCCACTTCTACCGCGACCGGCCCTTCGTCA
>DTZQ01000600.1 GCA_012961305.1 Armatimonadota bacterium
GCCGCTCGCGCAACGAGGGCCCCGTCAGGCGGTAACCTTTGTCCTGCGGATAAAGGTGCTCCCGGTCCCTTGGTTCCCCAGTCCCCAGTTCTTCCATCCGTGCGGCCTCCTGCCTTTCTTTCCATCCCCAATCCGCCACCAAGCGTTCCAAACGGCGGATGGCCAGAGGTTCGTCGGCTAAATGGCGCGTGCAGGCTTCCTCGCAGGGCGCATAGCAAACGCGGGCCGTGAGGCGGGGGAAGGGGTCGCAAGCGGTGAGGAGGTCGTAGGCTTCCGCGAACCGTCCTTCGGCTACGAGTTCGAGGAACGCCTGCACGTGCTTCCCCAGGGGACAGGCCCATTTGCACGGGGGCTCGACTCGGCGGGTGAGGGCAACTTTGACCCTCGTGCGGCGGTCTATCCGTTCCAGAGGAACGATTGAATCTGTTAGCCGACCGCGAAACTCATCTACCGTAGTGTACCCTTTGGCCTCCATGAAGGCCACTAATTCGCGGGTGAACCGTTCCACAATTCTATGGCCGTGCAGGTACACGGCGCTGACCGTCTGCACCGTGGTTGCGCCGGCTAAGAGGTATTTGGCCACGTCGTAGCCACTCATCACTCCTCCGCTGGCGCTGAGGTCTAACTTCACCTGCGGGGCGAGGGCCGCAATCCAGCGCAGGCCGAACTGAAGCGACCAAGCCCCCCCGTGCCCGGCATATCCTCCATGTAAGACGGGCCGTTCTCGCTCCAGGTCAACCTCCAAGCCGGTGAAGCGGTTGAACAGCGTCACCCCCTCAATGCCCATCTCCTGCAGACGGAGCACCAGGCCCGGCGGAAAGGTCAACTGGCCGGTGAGTTTGACGATTAGCGGCAAATAGGGCACAGCCTCGCGTACCCTCCGCGCCACTCGGAGCATGGCCTCTTCCACTTCGCCGCCGGTGAAAGCGATGGAGCCATGGGGACAGGAGACGTTGATTTCGAGGGCATCGGGCCGGGCCTGGGCCACGGTGGTTACGTAGGGCACCCAGTTTTCCTCCTGAACGCAGTCCACGCTGGCGATGACGGCGATGTCCAATTCCCGCTTGGCACGGGCAATTTCCTCGGCGTAGCCGGCGGGGTCTAAAGCGATGCCCTGCTCGATGGAGTAGAGGGTGGTCGCCCGCGGGTCGTTCAGGGTCCGGGAGAGAAGTTGAAAGCGGGGGGTAGGGGATTTGCGGCCGGGGACGAAATCAAACAGCGACTTGACTACTACTCCCCCTGCGCCGTAGTCCTGGGCTCGCTTCATCAGTTCCAGGTTTGCCGTGACTCCGGCCGAACCGACCAGCAAGGGCGAACGCAAAGTCAAACCCACAAATTGGGTGGTCAGGTTAACCATAATGGCGGTTGCGCAGTCGAACCGCTAAATCCCGCAGTTTCTGTACTTCGCTTGGGCGCTGGAGGAGTTCACCCTTTTCGCAGGCATAGAGGCGCACCTGTTCTACGATGTCCACCCCATAGTAGCGCAGCCAACTGCGCATGACGCTTTCGTGGGGTTCAAAACCGCCTCCCGTGGCCACGCTGAGAATTGCAGCCTGCTTGCCCCGCAGTTGGGCCTTTTCCGGGGCGGCATAGTAGGCATGGGACCGGTCAATGAAATCCTTCATTATGCCCGGAGGGGCATTCCAGTACACGGGAGCACCCAGCAGGAGCAAGTCGGACTGGACGAGTTTCCGCCAGAGGAGGTGGAATTCGTCGTCCTGTTGGGCACAGTCTTCTAACCTCATGCACTCCCGGCAGCCGATGCAGGGCTCTATGTGGTAGTCGGCCACGCGGAGGAACTCTGTGGTCACCGCCGGTTCTTCCGCCAGCGCCTGCAACACCTCCCGCACAGCGTCATCGGTGTTGCCATCCTTCCGGGGGCTTCCCGAGAGGCCCAGCACTTTCCAGGCCATCTTGTTCCCTCCTTGTATTGGTTTACCGCTGAGCCCCAGAGAAATTAGGCGATTAGACCCAGTTCCCAGGTTGCCAAGTTTCCCAAGGGTCCAATTGCCGAGTTGCCAGGTTTCTCAGTTTCCCCCGCGTCCTCTGGGTCTCTGCGGTGCATTCCAGACCCGGTAAACAAGTTACCTACGCATAAAGTTGGGCGAACCGTCGGAAGGAGCGGTCATAGGTTCGCTCCACCTCTGGCGGGAACGCACAGGCGGGCAACTGCTGATGGGCCAAATGGTGACGCAAGCACTCACAGCAGTTGCCTTTAAGGGAACAACCTTCGTAGGTGCAAGGACAATCGGCTAAATTGCGCTCCAGTTGCGGACATTCAAAGCCCATAGTTCTACCTCCTTCGCTAAATTTGCACCAACTCAATGCGATGGGGGTCATTGGTGCCCAGACCTAATTTGGCGGCGGAGGCCAACTGTCGCGGCGGGCGGCCAACCTGCTTTAGGGGCCGCAGACCAACTTCTCGCCGTCGCTCTTCAATGATGCGCCAACCACAGTAATCCAGGGCTACCGGGTCGGTGCTCAGCAGCAAACCGGCGTAATCCCACCTAAACCGCGGACTGAAGCGGGGTCCGCCTTCGGGAATGGGTTGCAAGGCGTCACAAACGATGAGCCGCGTCTTTTCCTGAATCACCGGCAGGGAGTTGAGGTCCGCAATATACGGGTCGCAGTTGTTGTCATGGTGTTCGTTGGGGTTGTTAAAAGACCCATAGTGGTTTTTCATCGCCGCCGTAATGCCCGCGATGCGGTGGTCCTTCAGGATGGGTACGTTTATCAGGGCAGTAATTTTCCGGGTCAGGATTTTGCTCAGCCGGCCGTGGAAACTGCGATGCCGAGTGACTTCCGGTTCATAGTCTCCGCCCGTGCCGTAGCACTGCACGCCGGGGCCGGCCCGGTTGAGCCGATAGCCCGATTTGCGCAGGTCTCCGTCGCTGCGGTCCCAAAGGAGGATGTTTTCCGGCTTCACCCCGGCCAACTGGACTCCTTTGACCACCGCCATAGTTACTTCGGGATGGGTGGACGCCCCAGGGCCGAACAGGCAGTTGAGTTTAAGGCCCACCACGTCCTTGGGGCGGAAGAAAGACCTCCAGGCCTCTTCAACCGATTTTGCCCCGCTCAAGGCCAGTATTCCCCTGCGCAGCATTTCCTCAACCACACTCGGGTCAATTTTTCCTCCCCGCAGCACCCGCGGGTCTTTCACCAGTACGACTTTGGCCCGGCCGGCGGGAGCCGCCGACGCGGGCAAACCATATTCGCCCAAACCCCAGGCTATCGCGCCCCAAGTGGCTGATTTTCTCAAAAAATCGCGTCGGGTCAATTTCTCAGACATAATTCCTCCTCCTTAGACCTGTATTGTCCTTCATTGTACCAAACTTCGGGGAAATTGTCAATTCGTAACTACTCAGGCGGTCCTCACCTTCGGCCCCCTCCCAACCCTCCCCGCACGCGGGGAGGGCAAGGGTGGGGGCAAGGGACGAGAGACAAAGGACGAGGAGACCCGTCCTTTTGGGGGATGAGGGCTGGGTTTCCCCTCCCAACACCTCAAAACTTGGTTGTCGGAGTACGGTTAAATTTCTGCCAGCCGGGGGAGGATGGTGGTTACCAGTTTCCCGTGTTTTTCTGCGTGGTTCTGTGGCTAACTGCGCATCTCCTACCATCCTCAAAAATCGGCTGGCAGTTGGGCCAACTGGGCAGCGGTGAAAACGGGGCCGTCTTTACAGACGTAAACTCCCCCAATGTTGCAGCGTCCACACTTGCCCAGCCCGCACTTCATTTTGTTTTCCAAGGTGGTAATGATTTGTTCTGGCTGGAAGCCCAGCCGGTCGAGGACGGGCAGCATGAACTTTATCATGATGGGCGGGCCGCAGGTGATAGCCACGGCATTTTCTGGGGAGGGGGCCAATTCCTCCACAACCGTAGGCACAAAACCCACCTTGCCGTCCCACGATTCGTCCTCCCCGCCGGGGTCTACCGTTTTAACCACGGTGACGTCTTCCCGCTTGGCCCACTCCTCCATTTCGGCTTTGTACACCAAATCTGCCACGCTGCGCGCGCCGTTAATCAGCAAAAGGTCACCAAATTCCTCCCGGCGGTCCAAACAGGTCTGAAAGACGGAACGAATGGGAGCCATGCCAATGCCCCCACCAGCGAAGACCATGTTTTTGCCCTGCAGTTCATCCAAAGGGAACCAGTTCCCGTAGGGCCCCCGAAAGCCAATGGTGTCTCCTACCTCCACCTGGCGCAGGGCGGTGGTAACTTTGCCCATGAGTTTGAAACTGCATTCTATGTAATCCGTACACGTCTCCGGGCTGGAAATGCAGAAGACACACTCCCCGGCTCCGAACACCGAGTACTCTCCAAACTGCCCGGTGCGGAACCGAAAGGACTGGCGCACCGCTTCATCCTGAAATTCCAGCCGCAGGGTACGCACATCGGGCGTTTCGTCTTTAATCGCCGTCACCCTCATCAAGTAAGGGCGGTAGATGTTGTCCATGGCTCCTCCCCCAGGCCTGTAGACATTTATGAGCAATTAAGCAATTCCCCCGGTGCCCAATTATTCCCTCAACACGCTGAGGGCCACTTCGTAAATGTCCAAGTTGACCGGGCAGTGCACCCCACACCGCCCACAGCCTACACACATGGTCAAACCGAACCGCTCTGGGAAATAGCGGAACTTGTGCAGCACGCGCTGGCGGTAGCGGGCCGGCTGGGTGGGACGGGGGTTGTGCCCGGAGGCATGTTGAGTAAACAGGGCAAAAGCACAGGAATCCCAGTTCCGACAGCGCGTACCTCCCCACACATTCCCCTCATCCACCAGGTCAAAACAATGGCAGGTCGGACAGACGAAGGCACATACGCCACACTGGAGGCATTTACGGGCTTTCTCTTCCCACACAGGTAAGTTGAACAGGTCGGGGACTGGAGTTTGCGGGCGGAGACCGGTTGTCCCTTCCGCTGGCCCCAAGACCTGCTTCCGCTGAATTTTCGCCTCTACCGTGCGGGTAACTTCCTCTTTCGCCAGGTCCGTGTCTTGGAAGAAACCCTCGTGTTCCCTCAATAATTGCTCGCCTTTCTCGGTCACCGC
>DTZQ01000601.1 GCA_012961305.1 Armatimonadota bacterium
TGGGAGGGCTTGTGTTGGGTCTGGGGAGTGGTCTCGCGGCGGCCCAGGGAGAGCCCAGCGGCAACTGGGTTAACGCGCCCTTTGCTACGCTTGCTCCGGGGCCGACCGGAGTGACCGTGGTGGAAGTGGCCGACCCGGCGGATGGGGCGGCAGTGCAACGGCAGGTGCGAGCAGTTCTGGGAGTCGGCCCCACGCGGGCTCGGGGGCAAATGCCGGTGTGGCTGCGGTTTCTGCGGCAGCAGGGAATAATCCCGCCGGGTGCCTGGGAACCCCGGTTCCCCCGCACGGTTCTGCTGCGACACCGGGGACGGCTGGTCCTGCCCGACGCGGAGCGCACGCGCCAGGACCCCACTCAGCCGGGCAACCCCGACAACGATTTTACCTTGGTGTACGAACCGGCCCCCGGCGACGAAACCGCCGTCCAGTGGACCCGCCCCCAGTTGGAGGGGGAGGGCGAGAGTTTGGGCCTGCGCTCCTACGTGGAGCGAGTAATGCCCATCTTGCGCGACCTGTACGGCCCGCCAGCCTTCCCCAACCAGGTGCGTATCGTGCACGACCCCACCCTGCACCTGTTGGAGAGTGGGGTGTACAACGCCTCCACCAACGAAATCCGGCTCAAACTGCTCTACGACTCCGCGCCGGAAATACCCGACCCTACCCTCTCCCCGCTGGACGACTTCGACTTTTACAATCTGACCTTGCTGCTCCTGCGGGCCTTTCACGATGAAACGCTGCTGTTCTACAACGCTTGGGAGGAGGGCTTTGCGCGGGCGGTGCAGGTGCTGGCTGCGGAGCGAGCCCTGCCCCAGTCGGACGTGCGCCAGCGGGACACGATTATCCTGACCGGACTTTACGACCTGCTCAACCGTCCACCCTTGGGCAACATCCGTTTTGCCAACCCCGACCCCCTGGCCTTCATTTCCTTCATCCGCATCGGCATGGCTCAAGCCGCCTGGCTCAAGGTGTACGCCGAATATCCCCACTTTTTCCGCGAGTTCAACGCCCTCTACTATGCCCAGTGGCGGGAGGGCAGCACCCTTCCCGGCGACGTGCCCCGGCTGAAAAACCTCGCCCGGAGCGTCGCTCCGACCGTCGAAGGACTCGACTTCTTAGACTGGTACCGACGCCAATATGTGCTGGACACCAGCGTCACCGTCGGGGCCAAGTTGTTCGTGTACTCCCTGCCCCAGGAGCAGTACGATGAGCAGTTTGAGCAGTTCGTCAACTCGCTGACCATGATTGTCTATCACTACCGCACTCTGCCCGACGGGACGGAAGTGCCGGGGAGTGGGACGGTGAAGTTGCAGTACACGGCCTTTGATGGTTTCTCCCTGAACGATGCGGTAGAGGGGGCCGGGGGGCCGGTGGAGGAGGAAATCGGGCATTTTGACGACCCTACCCAGCCGCCGACAGGCTTGGCTTTCCTCTCCCCGCTGTTCTTCAACATCACCCCGCCAGGCGGGGTCAGCCCGCAGCGGGTAGTGGTAGATTTGACCATTAACGGCCTGCACGACCGGGTTTACTATCCCTTCGACATGCCGCGAGACGAGGAGAACAACCCCCAAGACATTTTCGGCCTGGTTACGGAGGGGCTGGACAACGTGGAGGACACGGGCACGCTGCGCCTCATTTTACCGGGCCAGTCGCCCCTGGAACTCACTGTTCGGCAGGGGGTGTTCGCAGCACGGATTCCCACCGGCCTTGTGGCCCCGGCGACGGTGAGGCTGGAGTACACCGACCCCCAGGGGCAAACTTTCACTTTCCAGCGCAACCTGGGCTATGACTTTTACATCCCAGTGCTGAACACTCCTCCAACCTGGCACGATTTTGCCCATCAGTTCCCGGCCGGCCTGAGCCTCATCACCATTCCCGCCTGGCCCCAGGCCAGCAGTGAGGCGGAAGTGTTGGGCCTGCCTGCCGAGCAGGTACTGCTGGCCCGACTGCGGCCGGAATCGCCGGTGGAATACCAATATCAGATTTTCCCCGACACCCCGCCCTTCGCGCCGGGGCTGGGCTACTGGTTGCAAACGCCGCAGGCCCTGAACGTGTCCTTCCGGGGCCGGCGCGCGTCCACAGACACCGACTTTCGCCTGCGCCTGGGACCGGGTTGGCAGCAGATTGGCAATCCCTTTACCGACTTCGCGGTGGCGGTGGAGGATTTGCAGGTTCACTACCTCGAAGGCGAGCCGGTGAACTTCCTCCAAGCCTTGGTCAACGGCTGGGTCAGCAGCGCGGTGTGGGGTTTCACAGAGAGGCAGGGCTACCAGCGGGTAACGCGCTTGGAACCCTGGCAGGGCTACTGGTTGCAAGTGACGGTGCCAGAAGGAGTGACGCTCCTCATCCCGCCCCGGGCGGCCCAAAAGGGACGAGTCGCCACCCCGGCGCAGGGGCGAGGAGCGAGGGACGGAGAGGAAAAGGGCTGGCAGGTGCAGTTGGTAGCCCAGGCGGGTCGGGCAGTGGACGCAGACAACTACTTCGGAGTAGCCTCTGGGGCCACAGACGGTTTCGACCCTCACTACGACGCGCCTCAACCGCCAGACTTTGGGGAATATGTGTCCCTTTCCTTCCCGCATCCCGACTGGGGCATGCGGGCGGGAAGGTACGCGGTGGACATGCGGGCGCGGGGACTGAGACGACAGGTGTGGGAGGTGGAAGTGGCCACGAACGTGCCGCAGAGGGAGGTCTGGATAGCCTGGCCGCGCCTGGCCGAGGTGCCGCCGGAAGTGCAGTTGACCTGGGTAGACCTGAGCACGGGCCAGCGGCGGTTCATGCGCACCACAGCGGGTTACCGCTACCGTTCCAGCCCGGAGCCGGAGAGGCGACGTTTCCAAATCATCGCCGAGCGGCGCGGGGCTAACCCCTTGGCCATCACCAATCTAACCGTTGCTGCGACCCGTGCTGGGGCTCGACTGACCTACACCCTGTCCGCCCCGGCCACGGTGAGCGCGACGGTGTACAGTCTGAGCGGACGCGTGCTGCGGCGGCCTTTCGTCGGGCGGACCGGACGCGCAGGGCTGAACCAGGCGGTTTGGGATTGCTCAGACGAGCGCGGGCGACCCCTGCCCAATGGCCTGTACCTCTTGGAAATCACCGCCCTCGGTCAGGACGGTCAACGAGCACGGGCAGTGCGGTACGTGAGGGTGGTGAGGTAATCTAACGTCTTTGGAGTCAGGCACTGCTTATTAACGGGGCTGAAGCCCTTGAGTCCAAACTATGTTTGCCTTTGGGAGTCAGGCACTTCGGTGCCGTCCGGGACGGGGTAGGATGTCCTGGATAGGCTGGTTGCTGCTGCTCGCGGGCTGTGCCCGGTGGCCGGAGGAACCTATCGAGGAGCAGGCCCGAACCCTGCTGACGATGGAAATCACGGTGAAAGGCAAGATTAACCCGTACTATTACTACTATTTCGTGTTCGACACCGATGGAGACCCAACGGATGGGCCCATTCCGATTGCCGAAATCAGCGAGCCTTTTGACCCCGGCAACGGTTGGGGTACGGGCTCCTTTACCCATTACATTGAGTTTCACGGTGGCACTTTCGAGGTCATTCGGGGCGGGCCAGACCCCAGTACTCCTCAGGTGAAACTGGGGCCCCCGTTCTCTTTCTCCATTCAAGAGCGAACGCTAAGCGTCACGGTGAACTTGAACCGTTTGAAGGCCCAGGAGACCGACCCGGACTACACCCATTTGGACCTCAACTTCCTTACCGTGAACGACCTGTTTCTGGCGGGCACCTTTCCCCCGGAGCGGGAGTTTGACGGGTTGGGCTTGACGGGTAGGCAGTACATTGAGGAGTTTGACGTTCGGTTCGACCGGGAAATCAGCAATTCCGGCTTGGAGGGAGGTACGCCGTTGGAAATGGAGGGGGACGTACTCGACCCCGATTTGGATTTGATGGATTGGACCATTCGCGTACGCCACGAGCCGTGAGGAGGACTGCAGGAGGCAAGACCTTGAAGGCTATACGATACTGGTGCTGGTGGACAGGGCTGGGCTTATGGGGAACCCTCTGGTGGTGCGGCTGCGGAGGGGACGGAGCCAAGCCGACCCTCACCATTCGACCCAATCAGGCCTCGGTGGAGATAGAGTCCACGCTGGAATTTAAGGCCGAGGTGCGGGACGCGGAGGGCATTCTCATTCCCGACGCCCCTATCACCTGGAGCCTGATTCCGCCCGAAGGACTGGAGCCGGAGTTGGTGCCCTCCCGGTTCGGCGAAATTGACGCCAACGGTAAGTTCACCGCCGGCACGGAGCCGGGACTGGAGGGGCAAGTCGTGGCGACAGCTCCCAAACACGGCCTCACCGCGACGGCGGCGGTGAAGTTGGTGCGGCCGGTGGACCGGGTGGAAATTGACCCCCCGCAGGCCATTGTGAACATCGGCCGAACCGTCACTTTCACCGCCCGCGCCTACGATTTCACCGGGGAGGAAATCCCCGATATTAAGCCCACCTGGAAGTTGAGCAACAACGTGGGCACGATTACCCCCGAAGGGGTGTTCACGGGCAAAATCCCCGGCACGGGCAAGGTCATTGCCCAGGTGGGCCACGCGAAAGGGGAAGCAAAGGTAACTGTGGTGGGGGAAATCAAAGAACTGGTGGTGGAGCCCAACCCAACTTCGGTAGAGGTGGGCACTGCCCGGCAGTTCCGGGCCTTCGGAGTGGACCAGGCGGGCAACCGCATTCCCGTAGAGGCCACCTGGAAGGTAGAGGGAAACATCGGCACCGTTGACGACACGGGCCTGTTTACCGCCGGGCACACCCCGGGCGAGGGGGAAATCATCGCCCGGATGGGGGGGAAAGAAGCCCGCGCTCAGGTAGCGGTGGTGGAAATACAGCAGCCGCCGGGCAGCCCGGCCAACCTGACCGGGCAGGTAAGCGCTCCCAACGGCGACCCCCTGAGTGAAGTGCAAATAACGGCGTTGGCCAACGGTATTACCGTAGCCACGACCAAGACCGATGTTGAGGGACGGTATGAACTGTGGCTTCCGGCGGGAACGTTCACCCTGCAAGCGACGAAACCGGGGTTCCAAACGGCAGAGCAGACCGTAACTCTGGAGACCCAAAACCTGCGGCTTACGGGGGTGAATTTCACCCTGACGGTGGGGTGAGGAGGGATTTATCCCTCCCTTTGTATTTCTCCGGTCCTCTTGCCAGAGGACGCGATTTGTGGTAGAATAAAGAGTAACAGGCACTTCAGTGCCGTTTATCCAACGGGGCTGAAGCCCCTGGGTCCATGTGAGCACGTAAGACGGAGGAACTTCCATGGTCTGGTTTAAGAAATGCCCCTGGTGTACAGTATTTCTGGCCTTAATGAGCGTGCTGGCCATTTTGGCTTTGTACGGATGTGGTGGTGGGGGTGGAGAAGTAGGCGGTTGGTGGCCTCCTACCGGAGGAGAGCAACCGGGAGAGGGGGAAGAACAACCCCCTCCGGCTGGTACTCGTACCATTACCGGTAGGGTGGTAGTCGCCGGGACAGGTCAGCCTGTTGCCCAAGCCGTCGTGGAGGTAGAGGGCCAACCCAACATTCGCACCACCACCAACGCCCAGGGCAACTACGTACTGCAAGGGGCCCCCACAGGGCGGTTTACTTTGGTGGTTACCGACCGAGCGGGCAACACTGAGCGGGTGATTATTGAGCCGGGGCAGACGACTGCCGACATCGCCTTGCGCATCACTACGGGGGGAGGAGGTACGAGTATGCCCCCTCCGCCGCCAGTGTTCCCGACGTGATTTGGTCGGGCGGTTATTGGTTGCTCCCGCAGGGCAACGTCGTTGTAATTGCCTCGTTGCCCTCCCCAATCCCGATGGGCGGGGGCTGAGGTTGTCTGTTATGAAGCAGATGCGTCGTATCGGGTGGTCGGCGTTTGTAGCCGCGGCCTTGGCGGCGCTTCTGCTGTATGTTTGGTGGGCTGCCCGCCAAGAACCCCAGGTAGCAGATATGAGCAGCCCCCCCCAACTGACAACCCTCGCTCCAGCAGCAGTCTATTACGATTACACCGAAATCATCCGCGACCGGAGTGACCGCATCGTTTGGAAATTGCACGCTCGGAAGTTGGTTCTGCTTAAGGATGGCTCTTGTGAGGTGTATGGATTGGAACGGGGGGAGTACTTCCAGGAGGAGGAGGTTCTGGCTACGATTCAGGCTGACTACGCGCGGTACAATGACCGAACGAAGAATATTTTGGTGCAGGGAAACATCAGCATTGTTTCCCCGCGGGGCCTGGTCTTTGAGACCGACGAATTACGGTGGTTGGACCGGGAGCAAAAACTGGTCTGCCCGGCTTTGAAACGAGCCCGCTACACGCCTCCCCAAAAGGAAGGTACGCCTATTCCGGTAGTGTTTGAAACCCGGCGCCTGTATTTTTTCGTGAACGAAAGCCGCCTCGAATGCCCGGACCCCGTTCGCCTGACCCAAGTCCCTAACCTGGTTACCGGACGGCAGGCGGCCGTTGACCTTAAAAGTGGGGTGTTTACCATTGCCGGCCCGGCCGGGGTAACCGTGCTGGCCCGGCTGGAAGAAGGTTTCGAGTTGGCCACGAGGGAACAAAAAGGGGACGAAACTGTCAAAAAGATAGAGGCCCGTTTGGAAACGGGTGGAGTGCTGGAATACCGGAGCAAGACCAAGGGTTTCGCTGCCCGCCCTCAGGTGGTTTTTCGGCTGCCAGAGGATGATTTGACCATTTTTGCAGACCAGGTGGACTACAGCGGTAAGCCCGAGGAGGTCATCTTGGCACGGGGACATTTGCGAATAGTGGCACCCGAAAACGAGTTGACTGGAAAGGAAGTGAGCATCTACGGGGCCGAGAAACGGGCCGAAATAAGCGGTTCGGTGCGGCTAATCCATACCCCGCGCCGCAAACCGAGGGAGGCCTTGGAAAGGGAATGGGAAGAGTACCGCTACGCCCCTACCACCTTGACCTGTGACCGTCTGGTCTATTTCTACGGGGAGGGGCAGCGGCGAGGTCAGGCCACGGGGAATTTGCGGGTGGAGCAAAAAGGCCGCTGGGCCACAGCGCAGGAGGCCATTTTCGACCAAGAAGCGCGAGTGGTGGAACTCAAGGGCGGGGTCAAGGTCCAAGGGGAGGAAGGGGAGCGACTTTCCGCCCGAGTGGTACGGCTGTTCTTGGAGGAGGAGCGGGTCGTGGCGGAAGGGCCAGTGGAGTTGGAATTCTACCTGACGGAGGAAGAGCAGCCGGAAAGTTCCCCGGCCCAGAGGACTCCTGCCCCTCCTCCTCGCACCGTAGGGGTGGCCGTCAGATAGGCCTGGATTTGCCTATGACCTATTGCAGGATGCAGGATACACGATGCAGGATGCCACCACCCTCCACCGGGCTAAAGGCGTCAAGGGTCAATTTATCCCTGGACCAAATCCCGCATCGGGGTGGAGACATGGACAGACATGGGCGAAACAAGGTGGAATGTCGGCGTTGGGGCAGGGGAATGCTCCTGTGGGGCCTTCTAATTTTTGCCGCGGGAAGTTCCTGGCTGTTGGCGGCTGAGGAGAACTCGTCTCCTTCGGCGACAGCGGTCACGGAGGAGAAGCCGGCTCCCAAAGAGAAAGGCCCCAAGAAAAAGAAGGTCATCCTTCGGGCCCGCGAGACCTTGGAGTACAACTGGGAGACGGGGGGGTTCCGGGCCCAGAAAGGGGTAGTAGTGGAAATTCCCGAGGACGAAATCACCATTACTGCGGATAGGGCCGACTACACAGGCGATGAAACGGGCATTTTGACCGCGCAGGGCCATCTCAAGTTCGTGGACCCGGAAAATGAACTTACTGGCGAGGCTCTCACGGTGTACACGAAGGAGAAACGGGCGGAAATAAGGGGCCAGGTGCGGCTGGTGCACACTCCGGAGGAGGAAGCCCCCGAGGACGCCAGCGACCTCGAAAAGGCCCGTTACGAACCGACGACCATGACCTGTGACCGTCTGGTCTACTTCTACCGGCGGGGCCAGCGACGGGCGGAAGCCACCGGCAATTTGCACTTCACCCAGAAGGAACGGACGGCCACAGCCCGAATGTTGATTTTCTACCAAGATGCGCGGGTGATAGACCTGCGGGGCGAGGTGCGGGCGGAAACGCAAAAGGGCGAACGACTCAAGGCCGATTTGGTGCGGATTTTACTGGACGAAGACCGAGTACTGTTGAGTGGCCACCCGGAAATAGAGTTTTATGTGGAGGAGGAAGGTGAAGGAGGGGAAGCCGAGCAGGAAGTACCGCCCTTCCCCGGCGCGGAGGGAGGGAAGGAAGGCCAGGGGGGAGAGGAGGAATCAGAAACGCCGTGAAACGCTATTGGTTGGTTTGCAGTGGGTTCGGTTGGCTGCTGTTGATGGGGAGCGGTGGGCAGGCTGACCGGGGAATTTTGGCCCCTCGAGGCCAAATTTTAGGCCCCCAACAGTTGGCAGTGGAGTTTGAAAATCAGGAAACGGAAGCCGGAGCGGTGCGCTACTATATGGCCGAATTCGGATTGAGCGATTCCCTGGAAATCGCTACCCTGACCCGTCAACGGCCTGGAGAGGACCCGGTGACCATGATTAACCTGCAATACCGGCATGGGGTGGTGACTCCCTTAGCCCCTTCGCTGTGTCTGGGCCTGTGGGACGTACAGGACCAGGAAAAGCAGGGGGTGGAAAGGTCTTTCTACTTGGTCACGGAGAAAATGGTTGAATCGGCCAACTTGCCCCCCGGGCATCGGCTCATCGAATACTTTGGCTATGGAACTAAGATGCTCAATGGCTTCTTCAGCGGGCTAATTTACCAAATTGGTGACACGCTGGAAGTGGTTATCGAGGACAACCCCCTGACCAACTTTACCCTTCAGGGTCGCTATCGCCTGGGAGAGCACTTCCAGTTGCGAGCGGGGTTGTTCGATGGCGATTTCACCTTTGGGGTGCGTTTTACCACCGGCTTGGGCCGAACCAAAGGCCGCCGACGACGATAGGGTAATGAGGCCTGATAGAGGTGCAAACGTTTATGGGCAATTAGGCAATCTTCACCAGTGCTGAGGACTGAGTGCGGAGGGACTCAGTCCTCACAACTCAGTCCTTTTTCCACTTTGTTTCCAAGGAGGTCGCAGCGGTGTCCAGTGAGTTGGCCAAGAAATTGGAGGAAAGTTGCCTTCCGCTGATGGAGGCTTGGTTGGAGGACATCAAGGTCATGGGCACGCCGCAACTGCAGGCAGTGCCAGAGGATGACTTGCGCGTTCACGGTTTCCTGCTGGTGCGCAAAGTGGTGGAGTTCGTGGCTCAGGAAATCGGGGTGGAAATTCCTTCGACCCGGGGCCGGGAGGATTTCAAACAGTTGTTCTTGGAGGCTGCCTGCTTGATTGTGGATGCTATAGATGCCCAGGTTGACTACACCCGGGGCCGCAGTGAGCGCATAGCCGACTATGCGGGGCGGCTGGCCAGTATGGTGGGCCTCAGCGACGAGGAAATTGCAGACATAGAGTATGCGGCGCGGATTCACAACCTCGGTCTCATCAACACCAGCCAGCGGCTCTTCCGTATGCCGCGCAAACTTTCGCCGGAAGAGCTGTCTATGGCCCGCAATCACAGCCTGGTAGGAGCCGACATCATTCGTCCCATCGAATTTCTCAGCCCCATTGTGCCCATGATACTCTATCATCATACCTTTTACGACGGCAGCGGCTTTCCGGGGGGCGTCTCAGGTTCGGACTTGCCTCTGGGAGCGCGGATCATCACTTTGGTGGATTCCTTCGAAGCCATGACCTCCAGGCGTCCTTACCGACCGGCCATGACGGAGGAGGAGGCCATCCGGGAAATCCGCAAAAACGCGGGGAGACAGTTCGACCCTGATTTGGTCAAATTTGTGGAGGTCTTACGAGGCTAAGGGACCATGAGCGATGAGCGTCAAGAGTTAGAGGCCATCAGAGAAATGTTGCGCCAGCGGTTAGCGGCGGCAACGGGAGAAGAACTGGCCGTGCCTGAACTGCCACCAGCCCCCACCACCCTCGAGGATACGGGCCTGCCCGAGGGTTTCCTCCACGATTTGGCCCTGAAAATGCTCTACGCCCGGGGCCATATCTTGGGCCGAGAGTGGTGCCAGGCGCTGCATTTGCCCTATCCCAAGGTCATGGAAAGGATAATCCGTTTCCTCAAAGAGGAAGCCCTGTGCGAAGTGCGCCGCGGCACCAGCACCAGCGAGTTGAACTGGGAGTTTTCCATTACCCGCAAGGGACAGGAAACCGCCCGCTTGGCGATGGAGCGGGATGGATACGTTGGGCCGGTGCCCGTACCTCTGGAGGAATATAATGCCCGCACCCGGGCCCAGGGTGCCTCTTGGGAACAAATGACTATGTCTTCCATTCGGGAGGCCTTGAAGGATTTGGTCGTCAGCGACCGCCTGATTTGGAAACTCGGTCCGGCCTTCAATTCGGGAAGGTCCATGTTCCTCTACGGACACGCGGGCAACGGCAAGACCCTCATTTCGGAGCGGATGTGTCAATCCCTGCGGGGAGCAGTAGTGATTCCCTACGCCATCGAAGCCGGCGGGCAGGTCATTCAGTTCTACGATGCGGCCCATCACGAACCCTACCCCCTGCCCTCTGCTGAGGAAGAAGAAGGGGAAACCTTCAAGTACGACCGCCGCTGGCTCTTGGTACGACGTCCCTTCATTATCGTCGGAGGGGAATTGAGATTGGAGCACCTTAACCTGAACTTCGACCCCAACTTGCGCTATTACATTGCTCCGGCCCAGATGAAGGCCAACGGCGGGGTGTTCATGGTGGACGACTTCGGACGGCAGCAGATACCCCCCCGGGATTTGCTCAACCGCTGGATTGTCCCCTTGGAGAAGCGGGTGGACTACCATACCTTGGTCAGTGGCGTCCAAGTAGAAGTGCCCTTTAACGTGCTGATTATCTTCTCCACCAACTTGGAGCCCCGGGATTTGGTGGAGGAAGCCTTTCTGCGCCGCATCCGCTACAAAATCGAAATTGGAGACCCCTCAGAAGAGGAGTTTCGCGAAATCTTCCGCCGGTGCTGTGAACAGTTTGAAATTGAATTCGTGCCCGAAATGCTCGACTACCTCATTGAGAAGCACTACCGACAGGCCGGCCGGGGATTCCGAGCCACCCACCCCCGCGATTTGCTCTCCCAGTTAATTGACATTGCCAACTTTACGGAGGTGGAAAAACGCCTTACTCCCGAACTAATTGACGCGGCCTGTGAGACTTATTTCGTGGAGTTGTGAAAGAACGAAAGGAGGAAAGAACCATGGAACGCAAAATCATTTGGAGGTTTTTACTGCCCAGCCTCATGTTTCTGGGCGGGTGTGGCGCCGTGGAGAAAGCCGTTGAGAAGTTGATCCCGCCTATTGATGTCTCCCTAACGGAGAACGTCATCAACTCCGCCTCCCAGGCTCAAGTGGGGCAGGGAGTGCGCAAATTAGATGGTTATGTGTATGCTTCCGGTGGGAGGTTGCACTTCTCGGAGACGCCGGATTTCGAGGGAACACCCGTGGCAGGGGCCGTCTGCCAAGTTAATGGCCAGGAAGTGAGAACCGATGAGAATGGCTTTTTCTACCTTCCGGTCGAGGAGGAATCGCCCACCCTTACCCTGCAGAAAGAGGGGTATCCGCAGGAACAGAAAACCGTTGCCACGGACCAAGCCCTGGTCTTTACCGGCACCGGCGGAGAGGAGCAGTTCCTGAGCGCGCAAATTACCTCCGCCAATAATGCGCAGTACCGGGATTTAATCCGGCGGGATGACCTATTGCAACTGGAACAAATCACCTTGAGCGCCACCATCGTGAACCGAGAAAACCTGCCGGCGAACCTCGACATCTTCCTGAGCCTCACCCCCGGACTGAAAGAGGACACCGTGGAGACCGCTCCGGACACGGTTAAAGTAGTGGACGTGCAGGTGCCAGAAGGCGATACAGAACGGATAGAGATAACGTTGAAGGAAGATGAGAGGTTCAACACGCTGAAGGAGTGGATTGTGGAGCGGCAGGATAACATTTTCGTATACCTGAAGGGTTCTTCAGGCGAAGTTCACTTCTCAGACCTCATGACCAGTTTTAAGATTGGGGTCGAACTCTGAAGGAGTATGTGTTCATGAAACTCATCAGTTACGAAACGGGGGAGGGGCCGGCCCTGGGGGTGTTGGTCGGGGAAAAGTGCTTTGTAGACCTCCGGGCAGCACATGAGGCTGCAGTTGCGGCGGGCGCAAGCGGCGAAATTGCTCCCTTGCTCTGGCGGGACATGAACGCCTTTTTGGCGGCGGGAGAGGAGGCCTTAACCGCCGCGGCGCAGGCGGTGGAATTTGCCCAAGGGGAAGGAAAGTTCCAGCACTCCGTAGCAGAAGTGCACCTCTTGGCTCCGGTGCCCTTCCCGCGAAAACTTTTCTGCCTGGCCGGAAACTACGCGGAGCACATTTTGGAAAGCCGGCAACGGTTGGAGGAAGCCGACAAAGCCACCCCTCGCGTTTTCATGAAACCTCCCTCCACGACCGTGCGCGGGCCCTACGACCCCATCGTTATCACCCCTGTCGCCCAGGCCATTGATTGGGAGGCCGAACTGGCCGTGGTCATTGGCCGCCGGGGGAAATACCTCAAGGCCGAAAATGCTTTGGACTACATTGCCGGCTACACCTGTTTTAACGACGTGTCAGAGCGCCAGTTGAAAATCAAGGAGCGGCCGGAAACCCGCGAGTGGGACCAGTTCTTCGACTGGCTGAACGGCAAATGGCTGGATTCCTTTGCTCCCATGGGTCCCTGTCTGGTGACTAAGGACGAAATCCCAGACCCCCATTCCCTGGACATTCGCCTGTACCTGAATGGGGAGCAGATGCAGGCCGGCAACACCGGACAGATGATTTTCCACTTGGGGGACATTCTGGAATATATCTCGGCCATTGTTACTCTGGAGCCGGGGGATGTGATTTCGACGGGCACCCCCTCGGGTGTGGGAAGTGCCCGGGGAATTTTCCTCCAGCCGGGCGATGTAGTGCGGACGGAAATCGAGGGCATTGGGGCCATGGAGAACCCCGTTGTGGCCGGGGAATGAGCCCTTCGCCTAATCATCAAACTCACCTTTGGTGGCTCGCCGCATGAGGTCAGCAACTGCCTGGCGAGGGCTTTTACCTTCAAACAGCACCCGGTAAATTTCGGCGGTGATGGGCATTTCCACGCCGTACTTTTGGGCCAGGCGATACACGGTTGCGGTAGTTGGAATGCCTTCGGCCACCATGCCGCCCATGGCGGCTACTATTTCCTCCAGCGAGCGGCCTTGCCCCAGTTCAAACCCCACTCGGCGGTTGCGGCTGTGGGGACTGGCACAGGTGGCCACTAAGTCCCCCAGCCCTGTCAGCCCGCTGAAAGTCTCTGCCCGCGCGCCCAATACTACACCCAAGCGCCGAATTTCTGCCAAGCCCCGCGTGACCAGGGCCGCCTTGGTATTGTCCCCAAAACCCAAGCCATCGCTGATGCCGGCACCGATGGCAATGACGTTTTTCAAGGCCCCCCCCAATTCCACGCCGGCCACGTCCGGGTTGGTGTACACCCGAAAGGTGGGAACGTTGAAAATTTCCTGTACGCGTCGGGCCACAGTTGGGTCAGCAGAGGCCACTACTGTAGTGGTGGGAATGCCCTGCACCACCTCCCGGGACAGGTTGGGGCCGGACATCACGGCAATTTTCGTCGTGGGGGGCAGAATTTCAGCCAGAACCTCGGAGAGCCGCTGGCCAGTTGTAGGGTCTAATCCCTTGGCCACGCTGACCACGATGGCTCCGAAGCCCACCGAGGCTCGCATTTGTTCGGCTATCGTCCGTACTCCACAGGAAGGCACGGCGAAGATGATGAGTTCACTGTCTCGCAGGGCCGCGGGCAGGTCAGCCGTAGCCAGAATGTGCTCGGGCAAACGCACTCCGGGCAGGTACTTGTAGTTCTCCCTGGTGGTCTGCAGGCGCTTTACCAACTCCGGAGTACGACCCCACAGGCGCACCCTTTGACCCTTGTGTGCCAACAACCAAGCCAAGGCAGTGCCCCACCCCCCCGCACCCACCACAGCAATCGGTTTCGACCCTTTGCTCATGGGAGTTTAAGTGTTGCCTGCCCACACCCGTAGGCGCAAGCTTCAGCCGGCGAACAGCACTGTAAAGTTGCGGCTACATCTCCTTCGGCTATTGTAACCCAGGGTCGGGGAAACGTCAAATGCGGTGATGGAGTTCACCCTCTCCCCAGGACCGCACACCCGTCCATGAAGGCGGCACAGGCCCAATGCAGCAGGAAACAGGGAACAAAAGAACGACCCCGCAGGGCCAACCAACCCAGGGCCAAACCGGCAATTACCGAGGAGAACACCTCCCCGGTCGGCTTGCCGATGTGCATGAGGGCGAAGGGCACCATCTGTAGCAGTATGGCTTGGGCCCGGTAGTGCCGTTCCAGGCCGAAGAGCAGGAACCCCCGGAAGAAAAACTCCCAGGCGAAGAAGTAAAGGCCGTAGGCCCATTCGTAACTGAGGAAGAAGCCCCAACCGTCCCGTTGGGGCACATAGCCGGGGTAACTCTGGCGGTACATAGGGTAGTAGGTGGCGAAACTCGTCCAGCGAGAGGCCAAGAAGATGATGCCGGCCATGAGTCCAGCCCACAGTCCCCCTACGGGCAACCAAAACCGCACTCGGCCCCAGGTAAACCCGTACTCACTAAGGCCCCCCGGCAAAACCGTCAGCACAAAAGCCACAGCCGGAACAAACAACCAGCCAAAGGAGAGCAGAAACCAACCTATTCTTTCGTACTCTGGTCGGAGCAGGAAGTTCAATCCTGCAACTCCGTGTCCTGTGGCCAGGGCCAGGCCACCGGCGGCTATGAGCAACAGGAGGGCTTTACCCCAGGGCCTGGGACGCTGCTCCCAGCCAAGTCCAGCCCAGCGTTTCCGCAGGGCGAAAATAACCAGGCCGCTCGACCCCAACCCGGCGCAGAAGGCCGCGTAAATAAACCAGCGCACTTCTCCCCAGCGTCCTCCAATGGCCGGGAACTCTGCCAAGCGCGAAGAGGCCAAATAACGTTTGGCAATTAACAGGAGGGTGGACGCTAAGAGGAGAAAGGTCAGGTCAAAGGGCAACTGGTGAAGAACCGGCTGAATTTCCCGCCGGTAGTAGTGCTGCCATCTTCCTTCATCAGGGGAGGTTAGAAGCATTTCTCACAGCCCAAAACGGCGCTGGTACAGAATGTTCAATTCCTCCAAAGTGCGAGAGACGGTGTCGTACAGGGCTTGGTAGAGTTCCGGCTCCCTCTGCTGAAACCGTTCTAAGCGGGCCTTCAGTTCTGCTGCCCGGTTTTCCAAGGTCAACATTCTTTCCACATCGGGGTGGAGTTGGGCCACAGGCACTACTCCCACGACTGCATCGGTGGACTCCACATAAAATCCCTCCTCAATCAATTCATCTCCCACCCAAAGGAGGATTTCCTTGTAGGGATTACGGTCCCGGCCGCGTTTGGCCATTATCTTGCGAATGATATGGGCCACGGGATAACGGGGTTGGGTGAGGTAGGGAGAAGAAGGATATAGGGCCTCCTCGAACACTTCATCAATGGCCCGGTTGAGGGGAGAGTTGGGGAATGAACCGTCCTTTTTAGCGTAGAGGAGATACCGGCGGTAGCGAAAGTGGTCCCGCAGGAAGGTGTACAGCCAGCGAGAGCTCCAGAGTTTCTCCACTTCCTCCCAGGTAAGGAGCAGGGAACCCCGCAGATACAAATCCGCAAAGGTAGAAAACAACACACTGACTGCGATCTGGTTGCGGTCAATGTAATGGCCGGTAATAGGGGCCCGCGTGGGATACTGGAGGCTGTGTTCCACCCCGCTCAGCAGTTCTTCCTCATGGTAGCGTTCCGGCACAAACTCGTGCGCAAACATGAAGGTCAAGGCATCGGCCGAAACTCCCACCTGGCTGAGCCGCACTTCACTTTCCTCCCTTTGCACTCGCCCGCCGGGCCAGAACCTCCACCGTATACTGACAAGCAACGCGCAATTCCTGAGGGGTGATACTGCCTCCTTTGAACTCGATGCTGGACCGAAGGATATGGTTGAGTTCCCGGAAAATTTGGAGGCGAGTTAGCCCTTCCGCCGCCCAACGGTCCACATTTTCGAACAGCCGTCTCTTTCGCTGCTGAGGAATGGATTTAATTTCCGCCTCAATAAAGTTCAGCAGCCCATCCACATCCTCAGTAGTGGTTTCCTCATCGGTCACGGAGTCGATGACCGTAAACCGCTGGTCATCATGCCGGTAAGTGATGTTAATTTGGTCGGTGGAACCGCCCGGCGTCTCATAGGTAATGGCCACGTTAGTGTGGTCTTCCCACTCCGAATATTGCTTGCGCAAGTTGCCATATTGTAATTGCCCCTCATAGGGCGCCAACAGTTTTTCCAACCCCTTCTGGAATTCAGCAAAACGGTTGTCCATATTCGTCCCACCCTGGGTTTCTGGTATTCTTCCCCTAAGTGTTGCTCAAGGCAGGGAAAACCCTGACCCACTTTTACCCCGTCTCTTTCAGGGGACTCAGTTGGTTGGCAACCGACTTGGTAGCCGCAGCCCCGTATTTGAATACGGGCCTGTAACTAATTATACCACCAAACGCCCATTCGGTCAACTTTAAGAAATCGTTACAAATGTCAGCGGGGTTAAAACTTTTTACGTAACTACTCAGCCAGTTCAACATGATTGACCGGAATGAAA
>DTZQ01000602.1 GCA_012961305.1 Armatimonadota bacterium
CAATGGTGACCAGCCGGATGGGCGGGGCAGAAGCGCCCTCCAAGGCAGCCTTGGCCTCTTCGCTCACGTAGGGACATTGGTCTAAGGAAGCCTTTTTGGCCGCCAACTGCATCGCGAAGGCCAGACAAGTGGGGAAATTACACTCCCGACAGTTGGTTTTCGGCAGGTGTTTGTAAATCTCCAGAGCAGTTAAGGCCATAATAATTTCCCTCCTCTCCCAGTTAAATCTCCAATCTGAAATCCTCTCATCCGCAAAGACCCGGAGTTCACCGCGGCTGGAGAGAGCAAAAGACAGAAAGCGATACTCACTTCATCCTTCCGCCTTCCCCCTTAGAGAACCCGGCTTCAGCCGGCTTGCCCCTGATACCAGATTCCCCCGGTAGCCTAATTTTCAGAGCAGGGGCTCCATGCTCAGGGCCGGATGGCCGACCTTCTCCAAGAACGGCAACAAATCTTCAATGGTTTCGGCGATGGTCTCATCAGCGATTTTCTCCGGCAAATCAGGCATGCCCAGTTCCTCACAGCGTTTGACCAACCGGTCCCCTATCATTTCCTTCAGTTCCTTGGGCATCCAGACCACTCGGGGCAGACCTCCCTCGGCCAGGATGAACTTGCGGCTGGTAATGTACAGTCGGCTGTGGCCCAGGAAACCAGGGGTTTGCTGTCCCCCTCCTACCGAGCCGGCCAGGGTGCTGAACTTCATCCCGCAGGGGGTCATGCCCAAATACTCCCGATTGACAATCATAACCCCATTAGCCTCCGGCAGGATGGCCATGATGCACTCGAAGCAACCGCAGGAAGTCATCGGAAATTCCATCAGGGAGTAATTGTTGAAAATCTCCAGGTGCCCCCGGGACTTCTCCCGTACCACCTCATTAACCCCTTCCCATTGGCCCCTGAGGGGGTCAATACAGCGGCCCTTCTCCACTGGCTGATTGGGGCCGGTAGGGTCAATCTGGTAGGCCGCTTTGGCATCCAGCCAGTTATAGGCCCCACAAAGTCCCGGCCGCTCGGGGGTAATGATGCACACATGGTTGGGGGCGAAGGACTGACAGTTCTTGACCACTATTCCATTGACCAGGTAGTTGTGCGTGTCCTGGACACTGAAGTTGTACACGGCGCGATGGCCATTTTCCAGCACCTCCACTCTTTTGACCTTCTCCAAAGTCAAAGTAGAATCGCACCAGAAGGTTAGCCTTTCCCAAGCCGGATGGGAAGAAGGTACTTTACCTTCCAAATGCTGCAGCACTAACCGGAGTTTTTCCTTGGATGGCCGTCGCTCTCCCCGCAGCCAAGCCCGCCAGGTCTTGTAATCCACGGGCAATTTCGTCGTTTTAATTTGACCGTTGCTGACCGCAAGCAATTGCTTTAGCAAACGCGCACACTCTAAGGGAACCACCTGTGTGCGGGATACATGTCGCTCATCTGCGGACACCTCCACCGCCTCCATTTGGGTTCGCTTGCTTGGGTGTTCTGAGAAGACCACCTCCCGGAAGCGGAGGAAATCCCGCCCACTACGGGTGCCCACTTGGAAACCCCGGGTGGTCTTGGTGATGTAGGCTGCAATGCCCAGTTTTTTCAACAACAGCAGGATGTGCTGAGCCTCTCGGTAACTGCCCGTGGAGATACAAATGTGGCTCCCGGTCACGTGTCCATCGCCGTCGAACAATCCCCGGAGGAAAGCCGCCACCAGTTCCGGCGGGAAGGTAGAAATAGTTTCCCCGTCCCATTTTTCCCTTCGGCCGGCCTTTCGCCCAATGCCCAGTTGGAGCAGGAAACGGCCAGCAAGGGGACTGTTGACTACAACCACCCTACAGGCCCGGCGGCCTTTAACGCGCACCGCTCCTTCGGCAGTAAAGGGGGGCACGTGGTAGGTCCGGGGTTCCACGCCAAAAACCGCCCTCATAATCTTCCGAAAGCGTTCCACGAGGGTCGGTTCCGTATTCGTAAACTGCACGGTAGAACTCTTTCCGCACCGTTTGATATGTCCATCAGCGGCCACCAAGCCAGCCGCATACATCAGGTCCGCATCAATGGCAGTCTGCCCCAAACGGACCCGGCCAGAAATGCCCCACTCCCGAACTTCGCCCTTGACTTCCTCCCAGGGCAAGCCCGCACACTTACAGAGGGATTTCACCTCGCGAAGAGTCAAACGAGGACGATTGCGTACCTGGGGGTGGGTGTAAAACGCCCCGTAAAGCCGTTGGTATGCTATCCCCGAAGCCCGGGAAGCCGCGGCCCAGGTGCCGTAGCGCTCCTGCAGGGCCCGCTTCAGTTTGGCCAAGAAGTCCTCATCGTAAACCCGCAGCGAATCGGGAAGGTAATCCACTATCAGGGGAGCCTTATCCGTTTGCGGTTGCTGGTCGGAGAGACAAGTGGTAGAGGTAGAGACCAACCGGTCGCCCGGCTGGAGGTATTCCGCCTTTATCCATTCCAAACCGCTCTCTCGGTCCACCAACACTTTGTGGTTGGGAGTGAGGGTCAGGGAATTGCCGTTGGTCAGCCAGATGCGCCGGAGAGTAGAGGGAGAAGGATTGATGAACAGTTCCTCTACCGGCTTGGACTCAAATTGATGCTGGTTAAAGGAGAGCACTTGCAGCGGCGTTTCGACGCCTTGTTCAATGAGGTTCTCCACCCGTTTGAAGGAGCCATCGGGCAGGACAATAACTTCCCCGGGAGGAACACAAAGGGTGCAGGTATAGAAGGTTTCTACGCTTTCATCGGTCATGCCGGCAATGCGCTCATCCCGCTCCTGATAGACCGCCTGGGCCATGGGCAACAGCCGTTCCACATCCTCCTGCCGGGTGTAAATGCTCACCTGTACCTTGTCCACTATGGCCGAGAACTCCTCGTGCAGTTTGGCCCATACAATTTCCCCATAGTGGCGGATTCTGAAGCCGGCCTCGAAGGCCTCCTTGCTGATGCGAGTCCAAATAATGTCCCGCTGGCCCATGTGCCATACGCCATTGGCCCCATTGATGAAGTCGTGGATGCGCCTTTCCAGAATGGGCTCAAAGTCCGGCTGCATTTCCCGGCCCGCCACTTCGACCACAATGGCCAAAGGCAGGGCTCCCCCTTCCTCCACCTCGTCCACATCGGGGCCAATAACTTCGATCCGGTGGTCCTCGACTTCCTCCAAGTTTCGGCTCTGGAGGAACTCAAAGGCCGTGGAGGCCCGGCCTCCGAATTCGACGTGCATTTCCTCCCGGCGTACCGTTTCACCCTCAAAGGCAGGCCCATAGGGCACCGGCACTGGCACCTCAGAGACCTGAACTTTCAAACCCCGCACCTCAATGGCCCGGGATACGATTTGCTCATGGGGCACGGGCGAAACCACATGCTCATAAGTGCACACCCCTGTGGGCAGAATTTGGGTAATGTCCGTGTCCGCAATGGTGGGGAAGCCCCAATTGATGGCCCCCGCCGCGTTGGCGAACTTTTCGTCGTCCACCGGCCCCAGAGGCATTACAAAGGCAAAGACTCGGTTCTTGTTGTACAGGAGAATCCGCCGGTAGTCCCCCGGTTCAATGCCTCCGAAAGACATAGCCACGCGGGTGGCGAAGCCGATGGAAAAGACCGTGGCCGAGAGGTCTCGCCCGAAGGGAACCAGGCGAGTCTCCCAGCCCATCTGCACGCCGGCTTCCCGCAACTGCTCCGCGAAGTTCTGGCCATTGGAAGTCGCGGATATGAATACATACAGGTTGTTTTCCTGCAACTCACGAGCGATTCGGACGGCAATTTCTGGATTGGGGGCCGCACCCACGATGGCAGCAAAGCCCGGTGCCGTCCCGTCCACGAATTGAATTCCTCGCTCCCGCAGGATAACATCGTTGGCCGCCCCCAGCCAAAGATGCTCTTCCGTAGGATTGGGCTCATTGGCCAAGTAGGGCGGGGGATTCTGCAAATATTTGAGGGCCTCCTCAATCTCCTCCGCAAAGAAGGTGGCCATGCCGGCATCCAAAGCATGGCCCAGATAGGGCAGCCAGACCCGGTCCTCCACCAGCGGCGGCAACAGGGATTTGGCCCTCTCCAGGACGGTTACCATGTCCTGAACGGTTTGCACCGGTATCCCCAAGATGCCATAGATAATCGGCAAGTAATAAGCCGTGTTGGGGAACTCCACCTGCTGGTCTGGCCCGTAGGTTTCCAGGGCCTTCGCCAGTTTTTTCTCCACCCGCTTGACAATTTTATGGGCCCCGCGAATGGCGGCCGATGCAATAAACTTGGACATTTCCTCTTTCCCTCCTTACACAAACCCTACGGAAGCGGTCGGTGAACTTCCTTTCCTCAGGCCGCTTCCTCTAACTCTCGCCTCATGGCCATATCGAAGAGCACTCGTTCTCTTTTCACGTGAATGCCCAGGGCCTCCCGCTTGCGGTTAATGTGGTCAATCATGCGGGCAGCCATTTTATTGGAATCGCTTTCAAAGGCCCACATCCCGCCGTAGAGGTCCTCGTACTCCCGAAAGAGGAAATGGGTGAACTCCTCGCTGGCGATGGTGGGCCAATGCACTCCAAATACGGTGAACACCCCAGAGGTAACAAAGTAATGGCCGATGGAAATGGCCTTTTCGCTCATCCACTCGGGGGCCGCGCCTGCGAGGGGAAGGTCGCTAATGTCGTTGCCCAGGCTCAGGGATTTATTCTGTCGCCCCACGTCCACCATCTCTGAAGCAGCGATGAGGATACGGCTGTTGTCCACACAGGAGCCAGAGTGCAATACCGGTGGAATGCCCACCGCCTCGCAGACCTCGGCCAGTCCAGGGCCAGCCACTTCATAGGCTGCCTCTGGGATGGTCAGCCCCTCCTTGGCACAGGCGATAGCCGCACAGCCCGTCTGCACTACCAGGACATTATTGGCGATAAGTTCCTTCACCAATTCCGTGTGCACTTGGTCGTGGTACACCCGAGCGTTATTGCAGCCCACCACGCCAGCCACTCCCCTGATACGGCCATTGATGATGTTATCGTTAAGGGGCCAGTACGAGGCGCGGAAAGTACCTCCCAACATGTAGTTGATGGTTTCGTGGCTGAATCCGGCAACTAAATCAAACTTGTCCTCGGGAATATGCACTGCTCCCCGCTGGGGATAGTTTTCAATGGCATGGCGCACAATGGCCTTAGCCGTGTTAAGGGCATCGTGCTCATCGAAAGGAATGTGCACCGCGCCGGGAATCTTCGCCTTGGGCGAGGTGGTGATGAGGTCTGTGTGGAAGCATTGTACGATTTCTCCGAGGGCTTGCATTACGCACTGCACGTCCACCACCATAGCCTCTACCGCCCCGGTCATAATCGCCAACTCCTGTTGGAGGAAGTTTCCGGCCACCGGGATGCCATGGCGGATGAGCACTTCATTGGCCGTACAGCAGATACCGGCCACGTTAATCCCTTGGGCCCCTTTCTCCTGAGCCAACCGAATCAACTCTGGGTCTCGGGCCGCGCGCACCACCATTTCCGAGAGGATGGGTTCGTGGCCGTGGACAATGAGGTTGACCTCGTCCTCCTTCAGCACTCCTAAGTTAGCCTGACCGCGAATGGGAATAGGCGTGCCAAAG
>DTZQ01000603.1 GCA_012961305.1 Armatimonadota bacterium
GTGCGGGGAGGGTTGGGAGGAGGCCGGGGGTGAGGGCCACCTGGGTAGTTACAACCAATGTTAATAATCTGTGGGGCCGCCCCGGGCGATGGGAACGTGAATCAGCGTGGGCTGTCCAGAGGCGAACCCTTCCCGGACGGCGGAGGCAATTTCCTCTGGCCTTTCGGCCCGTACACCCCGCGCGCCGAATCCCTCGGCCACCTGGGCATAGTCCACCGCGCCAAACTCGCTGGCTACGGTGAAAGGATAAGCCCTCCGCTGCCCGCTGACTACGATGCCCCAGGCCCGGTCGTCGGCCACCACCACGACGAAGGGAAGGTTCTGGCGCAGGGCACACTCCAACTCGGCAATGGCAAAGGTGATGGCCCCATCCCCGGACAGGAGCAGCACCGGCCGGTCGGGGAAGGTCAAGCGAGCAGCCATCGCCCCCGGCACGCCCCAGCCCACTACCGCGCTGGCCCCACAGGTTAGCCATTGCGCCGGATAGCGGTCGCAGCACAGAACCAGATGGGCCCATTGGCCGATGTTGCCCCCGTCAATCAGAAAGAGCATCTCCTCCGTTATCAGCGCCCGCAAGGCATGGACTATATGTGCCCCGGTCATGAGGCCCTGCGGAGAGGTGGGCGGTTGGCTCCAGCGGGCGTAGAACTGCTGGTGGCGCTGCCGGGCCTCGGCCAACCACCCGTCGTGGCCGGCATAGCCGCGCCTCTGCCAGGCCTCGGTCAACTGCTGTAAGACCGTTCGAGGGTCGCCTAAGAGGGCCAGGTCAGGCTCAACCCCCTGATGCAGTTCCGCTGCCTCCACCTCCACCCGGAGGAGGCGCACTCCCTTCTTCAAGGGGGGCGAGTCCAGGTAGCGCACGCGATAGTCAACTCGGGCCCCGACCAGGAAAATCACGTCCGCCTCCTCCAGGAGTCGGGGTTCGCCGCTGGCCGCTCCAATGACCCCTAAGAACTCGACCCAGGGACCGTTAACCACTCCCCGGTCCCAAATGGGGGTGACTACGGGAATGTGGGTCAGTTGCGCAAACTGTTGGAGCGCGTCGCCACCGTGGGCATAAAAGAGCCCGCTGCCGGCTACCAAGAGGGGGTGCTGGGCCTCGGCCAGCATTTTGGCCGCCTCGCATACCAGGTGGGACTCGCCGGCCGCCTGGTGGCTCACCTCCCCGCGCCGAGAAAAGGGAGATTTGACCTCCGCCTCATCCACTTCGGCCTCCAGCACATCAACGGGGATGGTCAGGTGAACGGGGCCAGGACGACCGGTGGTAGCGGCCGCAAAGGCCTCATGCACCGCTTGCGGCAGGCGCGAGGGGCAGGTCACTAATTCAGCGCGTTTGCACAGGGGCTGCGCCAGGGCAACCTGGTCGAGGTCCTGAAAGGCACCTCGTCCCAGATAAGCAGAAGGACTGGCGCCGGTTATGAGCAGCACGGGGGCCCCATCGTAGTAGGCGTTCAGCAGCCCGGCAAAGGCATTGACGTGGGCGACGCCGCTGCTGACGGCACAGACTCCCACCCGTCCCGTCAGACGGGCATAAGCATCGGCCAGGTAACTCGCCGCCTGCTCGTTGCGCATATCCACCAGGCGCAGCCCTGCCTGTGCCGCTGCCACCAGGAACGGGTTCAAACCATTACCACACAGCACGGGGACAAAAGGCACTCCCCGCGCTTGAAGTTCACGAACCAGTAAGTCAGCACCTCTCATAGTCTTTCTCCGGCAATCTTCCCCTGGCCGCTTTCATCCCTTCCCAGCAGTCTGGCCGCATTCTTCCAGCGAATTTGCTCCTTTTCCTCCTCCGTTGCCTCCAGCACCTCCAGTTTTACCAAAGCCGGGTCGGGATATTTGAATGGCATACCGGTCCCGAAGACCAGTCGGTCAGGCCCTAAATTGTCCAGCAGTTGGCGCATTTCGGCCTTCAAAACCGCACTCAGGCGGGAGATTTCTAATACGTAGTTCGCCGGCAGGTCAGACCCCTTCTGGCCCAGGGGGAAATTGATGTAGCCCAAGCCATTGAGCAGGATGAATTGGGCTTCGGGATGGGCTTTTACCAGTTGCACTACCTCCTCCAAGGCCACATCCGGCACGTCCACCAGCCAATGCCGCTGGCGGCGGTCAGTGACCCGAATGGGAAGGGACAGGAGCAAGCCCCTCTCCGTGGCTGCCTGTATCAATTCGCGGCAACAGGCATCGGATAGGGTGTAGTTGTGATAATGAGGATAGAGCCGCAGGCCGAGCATGCCAAACTCCTCTGCGCAAACCACCAAATCATGTTCCCAATCGGCGTAGGTCGGGTTGAGGACCGCAAAGGGGATGAGCCGGTCTCCATGGCGGCGAATTTCCTTTGCCAACTCCTCGTTGCCGGCCTGGGAATTTTTGTAGAAGATGGCATTGATGCTGGAAACCACCGCCTGGTCAATCCCCTTTTTATCCATCAGCCGTAGCAGCGCAGAGGCAGTATTGTAGTGCAAGGGTCGAAACGGCCACTGGCCTAAGTAGGCGTTCAGGTCAATTATCATCCTTCGGCCCTCCTGTGCAAAATTCCCTCCAGGTTCTCGCCGAGAATCCGTCGCTTGGCCCGTTCGCTGAGGTTGGCTCCCCGAACCTTGCCGATGCCCGCCGTCAGGGACATATCACAGCCAAACAGTAGCCGCCCCACTCCCAGCACCCGGGCCGCCATTTCAATCATTCCTTCATCTACGACGCTACCGCTGGTGTCCAGATAGACGTTCGGGGCCTTACGCAGGGCTTTAATGGTCCACTCCCAATCACCTCCACCGCCAATGTGCCCGCAGATGAGCATCGCCTCTGGGTAGCGTTCGGCCAGTTCAGATAGATGGCCTCCGTCAGAGAGGCGGGGTTGCTCCTTGACGAAGTAGTGGGCATGTCCTGCATGTTGTAAAATGGGCACTTTCAGTTCAATGGCCAGTTCGACGAGGGGAAACACCACGGGCTCATTACAGCGATATTCGTTGTAGAGTTTAATGCCCATGAAGCCGAAGTCCTCAATGCAGCGGCGGATTTCCTCCAAGGCTTCCCGCTGGTAGCCGGGATTAACGTAGCAGTAGCCTAACACCCGACCGGGGAACCGTTTCATGGCTTCGGCCACCCAGCGGTTGCACTCGCGAAACCCTTCCGGCGTTGCCGGCCGCTGTCGAGGGAGGATGGAACAGCAAAGTTGGTCAATGCCCAATTTGTCCGCGGCCTCAATCAACTTGTGGTCGTCCTCTGCCCAAGAGGCAGAGGCCTCCCGATTGGTCAAGTGAGCATGACAATCAATAACCATTTTTCCCTCCCTTCTCAAACTAAGAGCATTTTCCCTGCTAAGGCCAGCAGTACCGCTCCCCCCAGGGCTTCCGCGCGGGAGCCTACGGCTGGGGAAAGGCGCCGGCCCAGTAACATGCCAGCAACGGTCATTAAAGCCGCCCCCAGACCGATAACCGCACAGGTCTGGAGGAGTTCCGCCCTCACCAGACCCAGGCCTACCCCTGCCCCTAAGGCATCCATGCTGGTGGCCAGACTCAGGGCTATCAGGCTCCAGCCCCGGGTGCGGTCTATGGGCTCCAACTCCTCCGCTGAAGGGGACCAGCGGAGGGAATGAAGAACCATTTTGGCCCCCAGGAAGAAAAGAATGCCGCTGGCTGTCCAGCGAGTGTACTGACCAACTAAGAGGGTCAAAGCCTGCCCTAACTGCCAACCTAAAAGGGGCATGGAGAACTGAAACAGGCCGAAGTGCCAGGCGAGGCGAAAGACCTGGCGGGGTTGGGCCGAAACAGCCCCCACTCCTAAGGCTACGGAGAAAGCATCCAGGCCTAGACCCAGGGCCAACAGCAACGTTTCACTCCCACGCATAGGCCAGTTCCTGTAGCATCGTTGCTTAAATTAACCCTTTGAAGTGCCAAAGCCAGGCTTCAGCGCAAAAACACGGCTTTCGCACCGCCGAACAGATGATAGCAATCCGTCCCTACTGGCCCTACAATACCATCTGTTCACGCCTTTGTCAAGTGGGAGTAGATGTCAGGTCAAGAGGTTGACGGGAAAGCCGATAGGGGGTATAATAGTAGGGGAAACATCGAAAGGAGGTTAGAGAGGCAAGAGATGATTATTCGCAAACGAGCGTATGCCCGGGCGGGTTTAATGGGCAATCCGTCCGACGGATACTACGGCAAGACCATTGCTCTGGAATTACGCAACTTCTATGCGGAAGTAACGCTGTGGGAGAGTCCTACTCTGGTTTTGAAACCGCATCCGGTGTACGACCCCACGGAGTTCGCCAGTTTGAAAAGGCTGCACCGAACGGCTGAGCGCGACGGCTACTATGGTGGTTTGCGGTTGTTGTTCGCGACCTGTAAGAAGTTCAGCGAGTACTGCCAGCGAAATTACCTTCCGTTGCCCGACCGGAACTTCACTTTGACCTACGAAACGAACATTCCCCGTCAAGTTGGTCTGGGAGGTTCCAGCGCGATCATCGCGGCCGCAGTAAAGGCCCTCATGGAGTTTTACGGCCTGACCGAGGAGCATATCCCCAAGCCCATCCAGCCCAACCTCATCCTGAGCGTAGAGACGGAGGAACTGGAAATCGCGGCTGGACTGCAAGACCGGGTTATTCAGACCTATGGGGGTTTGGTGTACATGGATTTTTCTGAGGAACTAATGAAGCAGGATGGACATGGGCATTACGAACCTCTGGACCCGGGCCTGCTGCCCGACTTGTTCTTAGCCTACATCAGCGAGCCCACTGAGTCGGGCAAAATTCACAGCGACGTGCGTTTCCGCTGGGAGCAGGGGGATGAAGAAGTACGAGAGGCGATGCGTACATTTGCCCTCTATACCGACGAGGCCCGTACTGCCCTTCAACACCGGGACTACGAGCGCCTGGCCCAACTGATGGATGCCAATTTTGACTTGCGCCGGCAGATTTTCGGCGATTCAGTGCTGGGGGAGAAAAACCTGCGGATGATTGAGATTGCCCGTTCCTTAGGGGCCCCGGTGAAATTCTCCGGCTCCGGGGGAGCAGTCATTGGCCTGTATCACTCCTTGGAACAGCGGGAGAAATTACGCCAGGCTTACGAAGCGGAAAGGTTTGCCTTCGCCGTGGTGGAGAAACCACCCGCTTCCTCTGCTGCCCAAATATGAAACTGTTGGACCGTTACATCCTGAGCGAGTTGCTGCCACCCTTCCTCATCGGGGTGCTCTCCATCATCCTGATGCTTCTGGGCGACCAACTTTATCACCTCATGCATTTGGTGCTCACCAAGCACGTGCCGGTGGGCCAGGTCACCCAGATGTTGACCTTCAAACTCCCCGAAGTTCTGGTCCTGGCCTTACCCATGAGCACCATTCTGGCCGTGGCTCTGGCTCTTAACCGACTGGTGCGGGAACATGAATGGGCCGCCATGCGGGTAGCGGGCCTGTCCTTAAGCCGGTTCCTAAGGTCAATAGTAGTCTTTGGCCTGGTGGTCTCCCTCGCTTCTTTCCTCATTAACGAGAAAGTAGTACCGCCTGCCAGTTATGCCTTTGACAACCTCGTCCTGCGCATCAGCCTGAAAAATCCGGCGGCCTTCATTGAGCCCCGCACTTTTTTTAAGCCTTCCCCTCAGGAAGACACTTACTTTTACGTCGGGGCGGTGGATGACGAAACGGGCACCTTATACAATGTGTTGGTGTTCCAAAACCTGAGCAGCGATTATCCCCAAGCCCTGCTGGCCCGCACCGCCCGGTTCACCCAGGGGAAATGGTATCTGGAGGATGTGATTCAACACCATTGGGATGCCAATGGGGTTCTTATTCGGGAGGGGGAGACCAAACATCTGGTCCTGAACTTTGAGGAATTTACTTCGGATTTTTGGACTGCACCCCGCGGCCCTTCCGAGATGACCCTGGGCGAACTTAAACGACAAATTGAGGTTTTTGAGCAGAGCAACATCACCGCGCCGACCATGAAATTGGAATACCACCGCAAATTTGCCCTACCGGCCGCGTGCCTGGTACTGGCCCTCCTATGCACCCCCCTCAGCATCCGCTTCGCCCATGCCGGAAGTTACGTCGGCCTGCTTATTTCCGTACTGCTGGTCTTTGCCTATTACCTCACCCAGGCCTGGAGCCAAGCCCTGGGACGCAATGGCATTCTGCCTCCCGTGTTAGCCGCCTGGCTGCAAAACCTGCTTTTCACTGCGGGAGCCTTCTATTTGCTCCGCCGCCTGCGCTAACTTCCAGTTCCCTTAGGGCACCGTTACCTGCAACTGCGGCGGCGTTTCCTCGGCCAAGGGGCTGCGAATCCCGATGACATTTTCGGCCTGTACCCAGTAGAAATAGGTCTGGCCGGATTGGATGTTGGTATCCGTGAACCGGCGGCGCGGAGGGCTGTAAGGCGTACCGTCAAGGGTGCCCACCAGAACGCGCGGATGGTCAGCCTGCCCCTCGGCCCGCCAAATCCAGTAGCGGATGATTTCCTGGGAGACGCTAACCGTTCGCGATAGCACTTCACCGGCTACGGATACGTAGTAAGTGATGGGCATATCGGGATTGGGGTCCCACACCAGGGTTACCGCTTCGGCCGTGGCTTCTTCCACTTGGACGTTGGGCGGCTCGGTGGGACCGGGCAGGCCCAGCACCCGCACGAAGAAGCGCCGAGTTTCCGTCTGGTTGAGAACTTGGTTCTCGTCGTCCAGCGCGGTCACCCGCCAGAAGAGTTGGTGGGTATAGGGATACACGCCAAAGTGCAGAGTACGGATAGTAGAGGGCTGGGGGCTGATGGGAATGATGTCGTTACCGCCCTCAATCAGCACGTCCATTTCCGGCGTCCGGCCAATTTCGAAAATGTAACGGGTGGCGTTAGCCACCGCGCTCCAGGCAAACTCGATGGTGGAGAGATACTCCGTGGGCGCGGCCGGGTCATCGGGTACTGAGCCGAACAACTGGTTCACTTGCGGCGAGAAAATCTGAATGGTCAACTGCCCCGGAATGCCCTGGGCCGCCGCGGAGAAGTCACTTTCCACCACCACCGGCCCGCCCGGTTCGGAGAGGCGCACCGCCTTGATTTTGTAGAAGTAACGGATGCCGGCGCGGACGTTGGTGTCCACCGCTGTATTCTTGGCCGCGGGGATGAAGTCTTTAATCTGGGTGTATTCACCCTCGGCCGTGCTCTCCCGCCGGAAAATCAGGTAGCCGTCGACGGGGTTCAGAGGATTAAGGTCCGGGTTGGGATTCCACTGGAGGACGTTGCGGTCCAGTTCCGGAGTGACCAGCAAGCCCGTGGGCGTGGCCAGGGCCGTTATCACCGGAGTTAAGGTTGCCTGGGCGGCGGTAATTTCGGTAATCCCTCCCACCGGCACATTGATATTGGGTAAGGTCAGGTCCACGTATCCGGGCACCCGCAGCAGCACCTCATAAGTGCCCCCGGGCAGGGTGAGGATGTTGGGAGTTTGCCGGCCCGTGTCCATAGGGAGCGAAGGTTGCCCCGTAGCCGGGTCGGTGCGGATGATGAATATAGAAGCGCCACGAGGGGAAGAATCCACTTTCAGCAACCCGCTGGCGTCGGCCACCTTGGTGAACATAGCGCCGGCCCCGAAGTTCAGTTCCGCCCCCTCAATCAACCGCACGCCCACGCGCCAGTAGTAAGTAACCCCGTCCTGGAGAGCGTTGGCAAACACCTCCGGCGGGTTTTGGGGCAGAGTGGCCGGATTGTACACCAGCATAGTATCGGTGGTGCGCTGGACGGCCTGCAGGTTCGTAAACTCGGAATCAAGAGCCAACTGGAAGGTGTACTCGGTGGCAAACTTCACCGTGGTCCAGGTGAACAGAGGTACGCTGGTATCTACGCTGCGCCCATTTTGCGGAATCACCGGTTGAGGCAGGTCCGGGTCTATGATGGATTGGGGGAAGCCTGTTACTGGCGGGTCGCTGAAGGGGCTTTCCAAGCCCCCCGCCGGGTCCTGGCCGGGCACGGTGATTTGCACCGCCGAAATGCGGTAGAAGTAAAGCGTGCCATTGACAATGCCCTGCAGAGTGGTCTCATTGCTATCAGTAAAGGTATTAATCCGTCGAGGGATAATGATGACCTCTCCCGTATCCTTGGCCCGCAGCGGCTCGTAGTTGCCCCGCTCAGCAGTCGAGCGGTATATTTTGTAGCCCAGTACGTCGGTAGCGGTGCTGGGCTCCCACACCAAAAGGACCTGTCCGTCCCCGGCAAAGGTCTGCAGGCCGGTCGGGGTCGGGGGGGGCACCAAAGACAGCGGCGTGGCACTGGCCAGGGGAGCCATTTCCAGGGAACTTTCCTGTCCGGCCGCGTCTACGAAGGTCACTTTGTAATCGTAGGCAATTCCATTAGTCAGTTGAGTGTCCACGAAGGAGAGGACCGTGGCATCCACCTCCTGCACCAAGGTAAAGCCCAACTGTTCGTCCTCCGCCTGCCGCCAGCGAAGGGAGGCACGTGGGAACCGATGGTGGAAGCGGAAACGAGGGTAAAAAGCCCGGCTTTCGTCGGACCAACTTACGCGCCGATAAATGCGATATTTAGCCGCATCCCGGACCGGCGTCCAGGAAAGGGTTACCTGCCCGTCGCCGGCAAAGGCCCGTACAACCTCCACGTTCCGCGTGATTCCCCCATTGCCCACGGCTTCCCCTACGCTGATGCTCTCCCGCCGGGTTTCTCCCGCCGCCAGGGCAATCAATTTCTCCCCCGTGCGGGAGTCTTGGGTGATGACCACCACCTGGTACGTCCCCGCTGGCAGCACAAAGGTCGCCGGGGTGACCTGCTGCATGTCCTGGCCATTGATGAAAACCCGGGCCCCAGTGGGGCGGCTGTCCAAGATGAGCGTGCCGGTGGGGCCGGTCAGCGAGGGAAGTTGAGCATCTATTCGTAGGGTCTCCCCCGGCTGGACAAAGATGTTATCCTGGGAGAAGATGTCATAACCGATGCGGGTCAAAGTCAAGGTGTGGGGCTGGTTGGCTGCCACTTCGGTCAAAGTGTTGGGGGTAACCAGTCCCGTATCCCGGCCGTCCAGGAAAATGCGGGCCCCCGACGGGTTGGAGGTGACCTCAATGGAACCGCTTTGGGGGGCGGTTTTAATGAAGTTGGCAGCCGGGCCGAAAATGGGCGGAATGTTTCCCGCTTGTCGCACCCCTACCCGCCAGTAGTAGCGCACCCCCAACTCCAACGCCGGGGCCTGGGGAGCCCCTGGATACACCAAGGTCGCGTTGGGAGTTGAGCCTTCAAAGATGAGATTGGTGAAATCCGGGTCTGTGGCCAAGGACACTATGTATTCGACAATATCTGCCACGGGAGTCCAGGAGAACCGGGGGCGGTTGGAGTCCACCTCGGAACCAGTGGGAGGTGCAGTAGGCACCGGCGGGTCTACCGTGATAACCGTTAAACTGCGAGTTTCGCTCTTTAGGCCGTTTTCGGTCTCAATTCGCCAGTAGTAGGTAACCCCTCCCAAATAGGTAATGGTCGGGGCGTCCTGGGTATCGGCGAGGGCCTCCCGGAAGACCAGGTTTTTCATCTCCGGGTCGGTGGCGATGGTGAGGATGTACTGGCCCATGTATCCGGCCACGGGCTCCCAACTGTAGGTGGGATGGTTGAGAAGTTGGCCGGGGTTTTCGGGGTCCTCGAAACCGCGGTAACTGATGCCGTTATCCGGGCCCAAAAGCCGAATTTGGCTGGGCGGGGTAGTGGGCGTGCGGATGGTAAAAGTGCGACTGGGCGAAGAGAGCACCTCCCCACTGGTCAAGACCGCCTGGACCCGCCAGGTGTAGGGGGTGTCGAACTTCAGCCGCGGCAGGGCATCCGCGGGAAAGGTGAGCGCGGTGTCCGTGGTAGAAAGGGAGAAAAGTTGCTTGGCCGGATTGGTTTCCTCCACGGTGACCAGGTAGTGGTCAACGTTGGCCACTGGGGTCCAGTTAAAGGTTAACCGGCTCGGTACATCCCCGCTGGATTCCACCTCTAAGGTGAAATCGTCCGGGGGGTTGACCAAGGATACGCGCCGGGTGGGACCCTCCCGCTCTCCCCGTTTGAGCAGGAAATAAACCCCCGCAATGATAGCCAAGGCAATGAGGATTCGGCCGAGTTTATTTTCTTTCTTTTTCTTAGCCGGGGCAGCAGGAGCGGGGCGTTCAGCCCGGGCACGTTCCGCCTCTGGGGCCGGAGGGTTGCTCACCACCATCACCCGGTCGTTGATGCTGATGTTCGTGCCCGGCTCCTGGGCTATTACGGTGGCCTGGGAATCGGTGGGAGTAGTCCGGGTCACCCGAAGGGTAGCAATCTTGCGGCCGTTCTGGATTACCGCCACCTCGGCTCCCAGGCGCAGCCCCCCGCGCTCCCCCAGGCTGAGGAAGACATTATTATCCCGCACCCCCACAACTACCCCTTGCAGGGCCAAATTGCCCAGCAATTCCCGGGCGGCCTGCTGGGCGGCACGGCTGACCGCCTGTTCCACCAGCGTTTGCTCCTCCCCCTCGAAGTCCACCCAGGGCGCGCTGGTAGCCTGCACCCGACTGCGGCTTAGCATTCCCCCGGCCGAAACGCTAAGGAGGCGTACGCTTAGGCTCACCGTGGCCTTTTTCGGTTCCCCTTCCAGCCGCACTGACTCCACCCGGCCCACCGCGATAAGGTCTGCCCGCAGCAGCGGGCCCAAACCCAGCAAATCGGCATCCCGCGCCGGCAACTCCAGGTGAGCCGCCTGTAGGGCCTCCTCTACCCGCGCCTGGTCTACCACCGCATACCGTCCATCCTGGGCCAGGGCCA
>DTZQ01000604.1 GCA_012961305.1 Armatimonadota bacterium
ATTAGTGAATTAATGGAAATAGGCTCAATGCCACTTGCCGGGTTCACTATTCTTCAACCTCCTCAGGTGCGCTGCTGGCATCCCACATTTCATAAAAGGCGTGGGCAAAGCGTATGGCCTCCTCAAAATCATACCACCTAATCGGTCCTGCTCGAATTTCTTCAATTGGTGCATCCTCATCATGTTCCTCCTCGATACGCACATGCTTCTGGTCAACCACCACAAAATGAGGGCGGGGTGTAGGTTGAGGGTCAGGAGCACGATATACGCGTAAGCCTGATGCCGGTGCATAGCGTTGTAACAGGCGGGGAATACGTTCTGTGCGAGTGTCCCAGTCTTTACCCACCAGGATTTTGATGCTTACCCCTCTTTCGAGGCATTGCCGGCAGAGTTCAACGATGCTGTCCAGTTCATAAAATTCATACCTCAGCGTACCAGACAAAATCAAAATCTCGTTGCTGGCTGCCCTAAAAAGTTCCCGTAACTGGCGAACACAAGCCTCAAGACCAATGTTAGGCTCTCAGTAAATCTCGGATTCCAGCGATGGCCGAAGCCATTTATGGTAGTATCCACTGTAGTACATAATTCCCATAGCCCCCAATAAGGTCGCAAACACACCCCATACAACGGTAGTCGCATTCAGACCATAAATACCCACCACCAGAAACCCTATCGCTAAAAGAAGGAAACTAATCAGCAGCAGGATTATCTGTTTGGTTCCTCCATAGAAAAACGGTGCTTTCATTTTAATCACCTCCATTGCAGTATGATGAGAAGCCGTCGTTTACCACTTGCTTTCGACCTTCCAATATGCTATAATTAATGCATAACTATTATACCACATTCGTCAGGGAATTCAATCCTCATATTCGGAAGCGTTTGGGAGGTGATGGGGAATGGTTCTGGAACTGACCGTGCTTTTCCTGGCTGTGGTCGGGGAGCCGCAGCGTTACATCGTCCGGGAGGGGCAGGCGGAGGCAGTGATTGTGGACGGCGGCACCCCGGAGGGCTGTACCTCGGCCGCTCAGGAGTTGGCCCACTACTTGCAGCGCCTCAGCGGGGCGAAAATTCCCGTCCAGAAGGAGCCGGCGCCGGGCCGGGTGAACCTCTACCTCGGGGGAAGGCGAGCCTTCGCACAGGCGGGCACGACGCCAGAGGCGCTGAACTTGGGCCGGGACGGGTTCCTGCTGCGCACCGTAGAAGATGGTCTGGTGCTGGCCGGGGGACGAAACCTCTCCACCCTGTACGCCGTCTATTCCTTCCTGGAGGACTTGGGCTGTCGCTGGTACTTCCCCGGCGAACTGGGCGAGGTGGTGCCGCACCGGAGGACGATTCCGCTCCCGGAAGTCAACCGGGTGGAGCGGCCGGCCTTCCGCTTGCGCTGGATTGGACGGGGGGAATGGGGGCGGCGGAACCGCCAAAACGTCGGCACTGGCGAGCCGGATGAGTTCCAGGTGAAGTGGTTCGTGCACACCTACCAGCAACTCGTGCCCGGGCGGAAACTGTTCAAGGCCCACCCGGAGTACTTCGCCTTAGTGGGCAGCGCCCGGCGTGACCCCCGCCGGCCGGGTCGGGTCAACCTCTGCACTTCCAACCCTGAGGTGGTGGCACAGGCGGCGGCCACCATCTGCCGCTTGAAGGAGGAAAACCCCAACCTGGCTATGATTAGCGTGGACCCTGAGGACACGCAGGTTTTCTGCCAGTGCGAGGCCTGTCGTGCTCTGGACCAGCCGGACGCTCCCTACCAGCGACGGGCTTCTAACCGCGTCTTCACCTTCACCAACCAGGTGGCCGACCTGGTCGCAGAACGCTATCCTGACCTCATCCTCAAGACCATCGCCTACCACTCCTACGTCCGTCCACCCGCCGACCCCAACTGGCGGCCCCGGCCCAATGTGGCCATCCAGTTCTGCCGCTTCGAGTGCCACAACCACGGCTTGCAAGACCCCACCTGTCCGGTGAACCAGGGCTTCAACGCTTGGCTGGAAGAGTGGCTGGAGCGAACCCCTAAGGTGTTGCTGTACGAGTACTACTGGAAGGTCTCCTGGGTGGGACTGCCCTGGCCCATCCAGCGCAGCCTGACGGCTGATTTCCCTCGCTACCAGCGGGATGGACTGTTCGGCCTGGCCTCGCAGTGGAGCACCAATTTCGCCACCAACGGACTGGGCTACTACCTGGCAGCCAAACTGACCTGGAATCCTCAGGCGGAGGTGGAGGCCCTGGTGGACGATTACTGCCGGGGCCTGTTCGCGGAGGCAGCGGAACCCATGCGGGCCTACTTTGCCGACCTGGAACGAGCAGCGCAGGAGTCGGGCTTGCATTTGGCCTTCCAGCGGCCCTATCGGGAGATTGTGGCCCTGTTCACCGACGAGGTGTTGGCGCGGCTGGAGGGACACATCGCCCGGGCCGAGCAGTTGGCCCGCAGCGACCTGGTGCGCCGACGAGTGGCCATGATGCGGGCGGCGGTGGACTACACCCGCCTGGTGCGCGATTACCTGCGGGCCGTCTTGAAATCGCCCGCGCTGCGGAAAATTCGCTGGGCAGGTCAGACCCGTTCGCCGGAGGCCGAAGCGGCCTTGGAGGAGACGCGGGGAAAGGCAGAGGAAATTCGCCAGTTCCTCGCTCGCCCGGAGAATGCCGACGCTTTGGACCAGGTGAACAACTACACGGAGTTGCTGCTCAATCCCGAATACGTGCTCCGGGCCGTCCGCCGGCGGGGAACGTACACCAAGGCCCACTGGCAGCGCGAACGGGGACAGGCACCGGCCCTGCGACTGCGGCCGCGCACGGTGGCCCTGTGGCTCTACGGAAACGACTTCGACTTCGTAGAAGGCCGGCCGGAGCACTCAGTCGCGGTGCGCAACAGGATGGGGGAGTGGCTACCAGTGGGCACCATCGGCACCGCCGAACATCCCGGCGACGGACGCAACCTCTGCTACGTGCTCTCCGGCCTGCGCTGGGCGGACTTCCCGGAGGAGTGGGAGGTTCGCATCGAGAACCCACCCGGCGGGCCGTATGCTTCGACCCTCTATGGCATCTGGATAATGCCCGAGGGAGCGGTGCCCGTGCCGGAAGCGACTCGGCGGGTGGAGACGGAATTAGAGGCGGTGCGGGAAGCGGCCTACGGCTTCACCGAGTTCGACTACCGGGGCATACTCTGCGGGGAGGAAAAGCCGTGCCTGGTCAGGGTCGCCCTGCAGTGAGGGGAAATGGTTACTGCCCCACCTCGCCCAAACGCCGGGTTTGCCTCTACTCAGGATGGCAGAACCCCTCCCCAATCCTTCCCCCCTGTGGGAAGGGCGGGGGTGGGGTGGCTGAGGGACTGGACTATCAGCCATCTAAAACCCACCGAAACCCGAAAACGTTCTTAAAAACCACAGTTCCCCAATTATAGCCCGGAACTTCAAAACTGTCAAGCACCTCACGGACCTGAGAACCCCTACTTGACAGGGCGCGGTTCAGAAAGTATAATGAGAAGGGTGAGGAACAAGCGATGTCTCTGAAATCTGACCGGTGGATAAGGAAGATGTGCGAAGAGTATGGGATGATTACCCCCTTTGTACCTTATCAAGTGCGGGAGGGTAACATCTCCTACGGCCTCAGTTCCTTCGGCTACGACATTCGGTTGGCCGAAGAGTTCAAAATTTTCTCTCCCCCGGCGGGAGGTAATCGGATAGTAGACCCCAAAAACTTCGACGAATCCTTGCTGGCGGACTTTCGGGGGGAGTACTGTGACATCCCGCCCCATGCTTTCGTCTTGGCCCGGTCGGTGGAGCGCTTCAAGATGCCGGAAAACGTTTTAGGGCTTTGTGTGGGGAAAAGCACCTATGCCCGTTGTGGCATCCTGGTGAACATCACCCCCTTGGAGCCGGGCTGGCGGGGTGTTTTGACCATCGAAATTAGCAACACCACTCCGCTGCCGGCGCGGATTTACGCGCAGGAGGGCATTGCTCAGGTGATTTTCTTCGCGGGCGAGGAGGTGCCCCTGCTGGGCTACGACCAGCACCGCGGCAAGTATCAAGACCAGCGGGGCATCGTGCTGCCCAGGGTGTAAAACCATGTGCTACCATGGGTTACTATTAGATGGCGAAGACGGGGGGTATACCGTAAGTGGGAAACAGTTCAGGAACTTGCTGCAGTAAAAAGCAGCAAAATGTCATTCCTGAGTGAAGGAGAATAAAATCATGCGATTCAAGGTAGTAATAGGGGATGTCAAACAGTTTGACGGTGACGCCATCATCGTCAGCATTTTCGAGGAGGAGCCTCTCCAGAGTGCGGCCGCCGAAGTGGATGCGGCCCTGGAAGGGGCCATTTCTGCCCTTCGCGAGAGCGGCGAAATCACCGGGAAGTTGAACGAGGTGACCGTCTTGTACACCTTGGGCAAACTGCCGGCCCAACGGGTGGCAGTGGTGGGCTTGGGCAAACGGGAGGAGTTAGAACTGGACCGCATTCGGCAGGCAGCGGCGGTGAGCAGTCAGCGCTTGCGAAAGGCCAAAGCCCGGCGCCTGGCCTCGGTGGTGCACGGGGCCGGTCTGGGGAGCATTGAGCCGGAGCAGGCAGCCCAGGCCGTGGTGGAGGGAACCCTGTTGGGCCTCTATGAGTTCCGCACTTACAAAACGGAGGACGAAGAAGACCACTCCGAGGTCGAGGAACTGGTGCTCATCGAACGGGAGAAAACCAAGCAGGCGGCCTTGGAGCGCGGGGTGGAAGTGGGGCAAATCACCGCCGAAGCCACGAATTTGGTCCGCGATTTGGTGAACACTCCCGCCAATGATTTGACCCCCACTAAATTGGCCCAACGGGCCCAGGAAATAGCGGCCACGGTGGGGTTAGAATGTGAGGTGCTGGGCCGAGAGCAAATGGCCGAATTGGGCCTGAACTTGCTCTTGGGCGTGGCCCAGGGAAGCGCGGAAGAGCCTCAGTTTATCATTTTGCGCTACCGAGGAGGGCCGGAGGACGAGCCGGCTTTGGGATTGGTGGGCAAGGCCATTACTTTCGACTCCGGTGGCTTGTCCCTCAAGTCCGGCGAAAGCATGGAGAGCATGAAAGACGACATGGCTGGTGGGGCTGCCATCCTGGGCGCCATGCAGGCCATCGCCAAACTGCACCTGCCCCTCAACGTCACCGCCCTCATTCCGGCCACGGAAAACCTGCCCAGCGGCACCGCTCAGCGACCCGGAGACATCCGCCGGGCCCTGAACGGCAAGACGGTGGAAATCCTCAGCACCGATGCGGAAGGGCGCCTCATTTTGGCCGATGCTCTGGCCTATGCGGAACAAATGGGCCTTGCACCCATCATTGATTTGGCCACTCTAACTGGTTCCTGCTTCGTGGCCCTGGGCAACGTATGCTGCGGCGGCTTCTCCCCGGACGAAAAGTTGCTGGACCGACTCGTTGCCGTAGGGCGGCAGGCCGGGGAGAAAATATGGCCGCTGCCTCTGTTTGAGGAATATCGAGAGCAAATTAAAAGCGACAATGCGGATTTGAAGAACATTGGGGGGAAGGGAGGAGGAGCCTGCACCGCCGCCAAGTTCCTGCAGGAGTTTGTGGGCGAAGATACGCCCTGGGTGCATCTGGACATCGCTGGCGTGGTGATGCGAGACAAAGCCCAGCATTACTATCCCAAGGGAGCCACCGGCTTCGGCGTGCGTACCTTGGTCAATTATGCTATCTCTCAGGCGAAAAGGGTGAGGGGGTAACTGGCCAGCCACTCATTTAGGAGGAGTAACATGTGTGGAATTGTAGGTTACATCGGGCCGAAATTGGCCATACCTATCATTCTGGACGAACTTAAGCGGTTAGAATATCGCGGTTACGACTCCGCAGGGGTAGCCGTCTTGCGGAACGGGCGGGTGGAAATC
>DTZQ01000605.1 GCA_012961305.1 Armatimonadota bacterium
CGTTCTGGGAGACAGAGAAGATGGTCGCTTGAGGTGCTTCCTCAATCCACTGTCGCACGCGCCGCAGGCCCAATTCCAGCACTGTCGGGTTAGTCAGGCACAGTTGGGTATGCTCGCGAATGCGCTGGCCTTTTACCTCGGAGAAGTATTCGGGATGCTGGTCGAAGTACTGTTCCGGCGGGATGAGGGCGTTGAAGGTGTGTACGAAATGAGAGTAGGCGATTTTGCCTCCCCGCTCCTCATCCAATTGCGTCTGGGTGCCGTTAATCTTGTTGCGCACAGCCCAGTCGGCATCGCGCGAGTTGGGATAATCGGTGGCGCGGTATTCCAGGGGCGGGATGTAGCGCCGATTGAGGGAGGGAAGGTCGAACGTGCCCTCCTTGGGCAGCACGGTGCAGTCGGGCGTGAACCACCGACAGCCCAGATAATCCTCCAAGAACGTGTAGCAGGCATAGAGCACGCCCCGCTTGTTGCCCGCTAAGATGAGGGCCGGGCCGACCGTCTTGATGAGGATGCCCTCCAACCCCAGCGAGGGAAGGTCAAGGTCAACCCCTAACTCCGAGAGCAACTTGCTCCGGCCGACGATGATGGGGATGCGGCTGCCGACCGTCTGGTCTGTCAGCAGGGGTATCTCCTGGCCCGTCAGGAGTTCCAGGTGCGCCTGGAGGTCCTTAGCCGCGTGTCGCTCCTGGGGCGTGGGTTCCTCGGGAATCACAATGGCATGGGATTGGGGGGTGACCTTCTTCCCGCCGATGAGGATAACACAGCGCCCCAAGGAGGCACGCCTCTGCTCCAAGTCCCCCCGGGCGGCTGCCATGCGTTCAGTCAAAGCCTCCACCTCCTTCCGTGAGGGTGCGTCTGCGGGCAATTGGTTCAAAATCCGCCGGGCAGACTGACCGATGAAGTTGATGCGCTCCTCCCAATCGGCGCAAGTGAACGGGCCTCGGGCCAGGAGGGAGAGGTAGTCTTCCGCAACGCGGCGATAGCCCCGCGCGGCCGAGAGGGAACGGGGCGCGAGTTTCAGGGCCTCCTCGCAGATGTCCAACTGCTCCCGCAGCGTGAGGCCTGCCGTAATCTCCGCAAAACGGGTCAGGCCATTAGAGTAGGTCAGGCCCCCGAAACGTACCATATCCACAATGAACGGACGACGCTGCCGAGGGTCAGCGAAGTGCTTGGCTAACAGGCAAGCGATGTCCGCTTTGGTATACTCATCCGCTTGGTCCATGAGCGCGCGCGCCTTCTCTGGCTCATTTCGGGAGACGAAGTAGCGCGCCAAGAGTTGGATTTCCTCCCTGCTGAGGTGCTCCTTCGCCAACAGAGGCCGCATCGTCTCCTCGGGCCCCTTGATTTTCTCCACCACGAGGTCATCCACCCAGGCCTCACAGTGCTCCGCGTCGATGAATCCGAGCGGGTGCAAGACCAGGTAATCGTGTGGCGAGACGAAGGTGACCTCGACTCTCTTCCATTCGGGGATATTGGTGAGGAGGACACGACGGGTGAACGCCCAGTCGAAGGAGTTCCAGGCATAGCAGTAGAGGGCAAAGGGATGGCCGGAACCCACTTCGGCTTTCACGTAAGCACCGGCCCGATAGGTGGCAAAGGGCTCTACGCTGATGCGTCCGCCGATACAGACCCAGTGCTGTCTCTCCTCGACCTTCAGGTGTCCCGCACGTTGGCCGCTCCGGGCCATCCCCAGTTCGCCCATGACCTCGAAACTGGGGTCAGGGTAGATGTTTCCTTCCCCCTGAGCAATGGCGATGGCCGCCGCCATAGTCACCACCACGACCGCAATGCCGAGCATTTGTTCGTTTCTCCCGCCCATGACATACCTCCAAGGATGTTCTGGAGTGCGAAAGCCATGCTTTCGCGCCAAACTGCTTCCGCACCGAAATACGGCTCCGCTTTGACTTGCGCCGAAGCGAGGCTTTGGCACCCCAATTATTATAGCACACTTGGGAGGGAGAATCAAGGGGATTAAGGGCCACACCAAGTTGCCCAAGGCGGCTTGACAAGAGGACTGAAAGGAAGTAAAATTAGGCATCAGGAAGAAGGTGCTTCCTTCCGCTGTGTCGGATTGCATAATCCAAATGCGTTTTTTCGCCCTCCCTGTATCGTTGCTTCATTAAGTTCGGGTGCGAGAAAGGAGGGATTTGTTCGGGATACTCCTGGCATGTGAACCGGCAGTTCACTTTGCCGTCGCCTCTATGCAGAGGTCCTCCACCCCGTTCGACTCGCCTGTGCGCACGCCGGAGTTGTTGATTAACTCGACGTGCACCCAGAACTCCCTAATGCCTGCAAAGCGCGGGTCGGCCGTGAGGTCGAGGATGAGCGTACCCCGATAGGTCCCCTGCGCGTTCGCCGGCTTCCCCCGCGTCGTCTCCTCCACCAATTTGTGCTCCCCGTCCAGCGAAACGGCCAAGTTGTTCCACGAGCCTAAATTGCGCTCGTTGGCCCAATTGCGCAGGTGTACCCTCAGGTTGGCCAGCGGTTGCTCTGCCACGAACTTCCACCGAAGCACTACCTTATTGGCGCGGCCGGCGACTCCGTGGGTGCCTAAGTGGCCGCGCGTCCAGGTGAGTTGCTCACCGTTGGTGAGGTGCGCGAGATGCAGGTATTTTCGAGAGGAGAAATCGTCTTGGTAGTAGACCCGGCCCGCTTCATCGGGCCGCAACCGCACCTCGCGTCGCTCCGGAGGCGCGGCCTGACCGGTGACGCGGAAAGCGTCCAACAGACTGAATGCTTCTCCCTCCCGGCTGCTGACCCGCCCGCGAAGGCGAACCCAGAACTCCTTGCCTTTGAAGTTCGGGTCGCCCTCAGCGGAGGAAACCAGGGCAAAATCCTGCCCCCCTGTGGTGGCCCTTGCCTCGTGTACCCAGGCGTGTCCGTTGATGGAGAGGGCCAATGTTACTTCGGCCTCCTCGCGCAGCAGTTTCCCTGTCAGGCGGGCTTCAATCCCGCTCAACTCGAACTCGGAGAAGAAGTGATATTGCAGTTCCACCGTGTCCAGGCCTTTTGGGTGCGGGCGGAGGAACAGTACTTCCCGCCCCCCGTCCCAGCGCAGGTTCAGCAGGCCCATGATGGTCGCATCGTCCACGAACTGCACCGTACCGAAGTCCTCCTCGAAGGCGAAACGGTTGGCCTCGTCTCCCGCGAGCTCAAGCGGCTGGCCAGTAGAGAAATTGGCGGAGTAGAGCGGCAGGGCGGTGGTATCAGTGCGGTGCACTTCGTTGACCACGCCCAACAGCCATTCGCGCCAGGGAACGATGTCTGGGGAGTCCGAGCGCAGCCAGATGGAGGGACTGCCCCAGCGGGGGTCCACGCAGTAGAAGAACATGGGCACGTTGAATTCGCGGCAGACCTCCACCTGGCCCTGGGAAGAGGCAAACCCTGGTGGAGAATCGAAAGGAGCCACGTCGGGGCTGGCGTTAAGGCACATCACCAGGGGCTTCCCGGTAACGATGTACTTGACCAGTTTGCGGCGGAAGTCGGCACGGGAGGCGCGGTAGAGGTCGTAAACCCAACCGTCGGCACGCAGTTTCGGGTGGGGAACGGCGGGAGCGGTGAGCCATTGATAGACAGGCAGGGTGGGATAGCCAGCCTTGAGGTGGTCATAGAGGCGGTTGAGTACCTCCAAGCCCTTGTTCCAGGTCACGTTCTCCTCGTTCAGGAACACGGCGTAAATGTCCCGGGGGTCTAAGGCTTGCAGGAGCGCGTCGGCATTGGCTAAGTACTCCGGGATGGGTCGGGAGTGTTTCACCCGGTCGAAGCAGTACAGGCCGACAAGGTTGAGTTTGCCCCGCTGGGCTGTCTCGTGCAGGAGGCGACGGTAGCCCTCTAAACGCTGCGGCTCCCGATGCTTGCCAAAGTAAATCAGTTTGTACACGCTGAAGTCACAGAAATCGAACAGCGTGCCGTACACTCCTAAGCAGGAGAAATCCAGCCTTCGCTGGGGCACCTTCTCCTCGCCTCTCAGCCCGGCTGCCGTTAGGCCGAACACCAGCACCATCAGGCCAATTCTGCCTTTCCGCTGCATTGGTTTTGCCTCCTTTGCTTGACCAAAATTCCAAACACCATTCTGTCCAAAGTCCAATCAAGAGGGGCATCGCCTCTAATCCCTGGGGAACCCCTCCTCCACCGGCGTCATTTCCAAGAGGCCGTGGGGGCACATTTGGGCGCAGAAACCACAGCCGTCGCAGCGCTCGCGGTCAATGACTGGCTCGCCCCAGACGAGGTCGTAGGCGTTGTACATGCAAGTAGGCCAGCAGTGGTCGCAGCCGTAGCCGCAGCCGCAGGCCAGACAGCGCTGCGCTTCGGCCTGAGCGGCCGCCGGGGCCAGCGGCCTCTCCACCTCCTCGAAGTTGGTGCACCGCTGCCTCGGGGCAAGTTGGGGCAAGGCTGGACGGCCCCGGCGCTCGAAATCGCGCCGCAGGGCCACCCAGGGGTCGGCCTTAGCCCGGGGCTCTGCGGTTGCGCGGGGAAGCAGTTCCACCCCGGCCAGGAAGCGTTGGATATGGGCCGCTGCTCTCCGCCCGGCAGCAATGGCCTTGGCCACTGAACCCGCTCCCTCCACCACGTCTCCCGCAGCGAAAACCCCCGGCCAGGGCGTGGTTAAAGTGGTCGGGTCCACGGTGAAGGAAAGGGCGAAGGAAGTGTCCGGCTCCTGGTTCACAGCAACGATGACGGTGTCCGCTGGGAGCACAAACTCGCTGCCCGGCAGGGGCTCCGGCCGTCGCCGTCCATCGGCCTCCGGCGAACCCAAGAGCACGTGTGCGAACTCTACCCCCACCACCCGCTCCCTCGCCCCCGAAGCGGGGAGGCAACTCGTCCCTCGTTCCTCGTCCCTCGCCCCTTTAAGCAACCGGACAGGCTGGACGAGGTAAAGAACGCGCACCCCTTCCTCCTCCGCGGCGGCTATTTCGGCAGGATGGGCTGGGACTTCCTCACGGGTGCGGCGATAGGCCACGTACACCTCCTCCGCCTCACAGCGCAGGGCAACCCGGGCTGCATCGAAGGCCGTGTTGCCTCCACCCAGGACAACTACTCGCCCCAAGTTTTTAGGCCGTTCAGCCAATCCCCGTTGGGACAGGTTGACCGCCCGCAGGAAGTCCAAACCCATCCACACCCCGGCGGCTTCCTCACCCGGCAGTCCCAGCGGTCGGCTGCGGTGGGCGCCAGTAGCGATGAGTACGGCATCGTAATCCCCGCGCAACTGCTCCAACGTTACCTCCCGGCCCAAACGGGTGTTCAACACGAAGCGAACGCCTTTTGCCTGCAACCGCTGGATTTCTGCCTCCAACACCTCCGGCGGCAGGCGGAAGTCGGGAATGCCCACCGCCAACATCCCGCCTGCCACGGGAAGAGCCTCGAAGACTGTGACTTCGTGTCCCAGTTCGGCCAAATCGTGGGCCGCCGCCACCCCAGCCGGGCCGGAGCCGGCGATGGCCACCCGCCGGGGGGC
>DTZQ01000606.1 GCA_012961305.1 Armatimonadota bacterium
AACCGACGGAGCCAACTTCCGTTGGTTTGGTAAAGGTAGCCCCGAGTTTGAACTCTGGGCAAGGGGACTTCAGTACCGCGAGGGAGTCATCATCACCCATTAGGCTCAAGAGTGGAAATTTTGTTTTCAGAGGTTGAAAACGGGAAGGCAATGTGGTATAATAAAATAAGTTTTGAGGTGCTGAGGGGAACGTGTTAGGGGGAGAAAGGAGGATTTGATGCGCGGCAAACGTTTCGGTTTTACCCTTATCGAACTGCTTGTGGTCATCGCCATCATCGCCATTTTGGCGGCCATTCTCTTTCCCGTTTTTGCCCAGGCGCGGGAGAAGGCGCGGGCCTCCGGTTGCACCTCCAATTTTAAGCAAATGGCGACGGCAATAAACATGTATGCAACGGATTATGATGACCACTTGCCGATTGCCATAGACCCCTATGGAATTTACTATCCACTCCAAAATTATCCCGGTCGCTACATACGTGGCCGTGTGTACTGGCCTTATTTGGTGCAGTCTTACATTAAGAACTGGGAAATGGAGCGGTGTCCCTCGGCCAAGAGTGACCGGTTTGGCCTGTGGCGGAAGGGGTCAGGTTACGACCATGAGAAAAACTGGGCCCTGGCGACCCATACCGGGTACAATTGGGTGTATTTGGGAACCTACTGGTATCCCCTCCGGGTGTGCACGGGCTTGAATCTGGCGGCCGTGGACTCACCGGCGGAAACCGTGATGTTGGCCGATTCCTACTACGACCCTAACAACATTTATGACATTGGCTACTTCGTAGTGGACCCGCCGGCCATCCTCCACTGGCCGGAAAGCCGCCCGCCTGGAGCCACGGCTTTGTATGTACGTTCCGTGCCCCTGTGGGGTGGGAACTACCCCAACGGTTCCATCGCCTATCGGCACAACGAATTGACCATGGTGACCTTTGTGGATGGACACGCTAAACCCCTGCACATTGACACCCTTCGCGACCCTGAACTCTGGGACACTCAGGATTAAAGGGGTCGCTTCCGAGGGACGAATGACTGAATGAAGGAGGCCATTATGGAGGACAAGCGATTAGTAGTTATCTTAGTGGTGTTGGTGATGGCCATTCTGATAGCGGGGTTTTCTATTTGGTCCAGCCTACACCGGCCTAAGAGTTACCACCCTAAGGTTGAGGGACAACTGCCCCCTTCTAATATCCCTATCCAAGCGGTGGAGGGTGAACTGGAGAAAATGAACCGGTAGGGGCCAGCAGGGCCCTCACCGGCCGGTAAAGCAGCCCATCCTCACCTCCTTTGCCAGGTTTACCGACTCAATTACCAGGCTCGAATTTTAGAGAGTTCCTGTTGAATTCGACACAGGCGGGCGAAGACCCCGTCTTCTTTGGCCATCAGTTCTTCGTGGGTCCCTACTTCTACCAACCGCCCCCGGTCTAATACTAACAGCCGGTTGGCCCGGTGAAGGGTAGAGAACCGGTGGGCAATAGCGATGGTAGTGCGGTTTTGCACCAGGCGGTCAATGGCCTCTTGGATTTTGGCTTCCGTTTCGGTGTCCACGGAGGAAGTGGCTTCGTCCAGAATGAGAATGCGGGGGTCTTTCAGAATGGCTCGGGCAATGGAAATGCGCTGTTTTTCCCCGCCGGACAGGCGTATCCCTCGCTCGCCTACTAAGGTGTCGTAACCGTCTGGGAACTTCACAATGAACTCATGGGCATTGGCTGCCTTGGCGGCGGCAATGATTTCTTCCCGCCCGGCGTGGGGTTTACCGTAGGCAATGTTCTCCGCAATTGTGCCGTGGAACAGAAACGGCTCCTGCAAAACCACTCCAATGTTCCGCCGTAGGGACTTAACGGTCACCTCGCGAATGTCGTGTCCATCCACGTAAATGCTCCCTTCCTGCACGTCGTAGAAGCGGCACAGGAGGTTAATCAGGGTGCTCTTCCCGGCCCCACTGGGGCCTACCAGGCCAATCATTTCCCCGGGCTGAATCTCGAAACTGATGTCGTGGAGCACCTCCTCGCCCGTTTGGTAGGCGAAGGATACGTGCTCAAAGCGAATGTGTCCCTGCACCTCTCGCAGTTCTACCGCATTGGGAGCATCAGCCACATCAGGCAAAGTATCCAAGATTTCAAATACCCGCTCGGCAGAGGTAGCCGCCCGTTGGATGCGCTCATTCATGCGTACCAGGCTATGTACCGGCCCGTAGAACCGCCAGAGATAACTGATGAAGGCGGTCAGTACTCCTAAGGTTACTCCTCCACCAGTGATAACTTGATAACCCCCATAGCCCCAAATGGTAATGAAACCCAGGGTGCTCAGGAAGCGCATTGCCGGGAAGAACTTCCGGGACAGTTTCGCCGCTAAGATGCTGGTTTCGAACACCTCATCGCTGGTGCGGTTAAACCGGGCTACCTCCCGGGGCTCTTGAGTAAAGGCCTTCACCACCCGCACCCCGGGCAGGGCATCGCCCATCATAGCGCTGAGTTTTGCCCCTTTGTGCCATATACTATGGTAGATGCGATGGATACGGTGTCCATAGTGATGCGTGCACCAGGCGATAATGGGCACCGGCACCAACACCACCAAGGCCAACTGCCAGTGCAACATCAGCATAATGGTGCCGATAAGCACGCAGGTAATGAGGTCTCGGAGAAGGTCCTGTAAACTGCTGGCCATGAAATCCTGCAACCGCGAGGTGTCGGAAGTAATCCGGTACATCAACTTTCCGGTCTGCTGCCGGTCGTAGAAACTGAGGGAAAGACGGTGCAAATGCTCATATACCTGCGTGCGCAGGTCCCGAATGATGCTTTGTCCTACCCAAGTAGTTAGGTAACCGCGAAAGGCTCCTATTACGGTGTTGTGCAAGTTTACGCTTAACAGCCCCAACACGAGGATAAATAACCACTTCAGTTTCTCCGCTACTGTCATCGCCGGAGCCAAAATCACGTCATCAATGAGGTACTTGGACAACAGAGGGGGTAGTACATCAATGCCGGTCATGACTACCATCATGAGCAGGCTCGCCAACGCGGCTAACCAATAGGGCTTGAGGTAGCCCAGCAGGCGCAGCAAGAGTTTGTGTTTCTGGATACAATGGGGACAAGTATCCTGCCAAGGAGGTAACACTGTTCCGCAGTGGGGACAACGGCCTCGTCGTTTTAATCGTTCCGGGGAGAGGACTAATTCCCTCTCCTTTTCCAGGGGGAGTGCGTCACTCTGCAACTTTCGTAAGCGATTGAGGGTTCGGCAAACGGCGTCGAACTTGTCAGCCTGACTCAGGGAAAAACGCAAGGGTTCGTATACTCGCTGGGCCGTAACAATTTGCAGCGCACCGTTGCCCACGTACTCTCGCCGCCGTACCTCCTGAATGTTCGCCAGGGGAAACTGTTCGACGGCTGGTCGCCCGTGGTCAGGGTTGATAATCACTACCCGGCGTTGGGTGGCAAACAGCCACGTCTCACCGAAAAAACCATTGGGGGTTAAATCGGAGGAAACAATGATTTGAGGTTCCTCGGTTTCCACAACCAATTCGTCGAAGACCTGTTGCACCACTTCCGGTGGTTGCTCTTTCAGGTCTTCGACGCCCAGGTCCGGTGGCTCTGCGGACTCCTCACCACGCGGAGCCCGCTTGCTCAACAGGGATTTCATAATCTTCTCCCCAGTTGCGTCTCAGACCAACAACCCCTAATTCCTGCTTACAAAGCATTTAGCGGCCAGCGGCTATCGGCTGACCGCTTGAAGCGAAACGTCTGTTCTTGGTTCACAAAGATTTGACTAATTATATATTATAACGCAGAATCCGCTGTTTGACAAGGGTTGAAAAAAATTTGACCGCTGCTTGGCAGACCTGAGCCTTAGCCCCTGCCCCTTCAGAGGAAAACGAGGGGTCAATAGCGGGCCTGGGCAGCCTCAGGATGACCTTTGGGCCCGGCTAAAGCCCGGACTCCGTCGGGGGTGGAAAGCAGGCCCCTGGTCAGTTCCTGAAAAAACTGCTTTCTCGGATTCAAGGTGCGGAACCTGGGCTATAATATTGCCCCTCTGGATTAGGATAGCAAAATGTGTTATACTTAAAGCCAGTAAGAGTTACAGGTTGGGAAAGCGGCATCCGCTCCCTAAAGGTCTACCCCGGATGCTACGGTAGGTATATTACTGGCTTAGGTTCCCAAAGGTGGAGTTGGCGAAAAAAAGCGTTCCCTGGGCAACGAGTTTTCCCGGCGGCCCTGAATCCTTGCAATCATGCTTAAGTCCATCCCTACCGCGCCACGGAGAGACCAGGCTGAGGGCCCGGTGGCCTCCCCTGGGCTGAGGGGACGAAGCCTAATGCTCGCCCTGGGGCTCAGTTTCTTAGGTGTCCTCTGGGTGCGGCAGGTGTCCCTCATCGCCCATACTTGCCAGGTATCCGAGGGAACTCCTTCCGTGCCCGCCCTCGCCGGGCTGGTAGTGCTGGCGGCCCTCCCTTTGCTCCTGCCTCGCTGCCGCTGGTTAGCCCTGCGACCGGGGGAATTGCTGTGTGTGTACCTCATGGTGTACTTGGTCGTACCCCTGTCCGGGGCCAATGCCATGCGGCAGTTGATGCCAGCCGTCACCGCCCTTTCCTACTTCGCCACGCCGGAGAACCGCTACGGTGAGTTTGCCTCCCATCTGCCGTCCTGGCTGGTGCCCCGCGGGTCGGAAGTGATTCGGGCCTTCTTTGAAGGGAGTGAGGAGGCGGGGGTTCCGTGGGCAGCCTGGGCGGGGCCTTTGGCCGTCTGGGCGTTGATTTTCATAGGCTTGAACGTGTCCCTGTTCTCGCTCCTAACGCTGTTTCGCCGGCCGTGGAGTGAACACGAACGCCTGCAATTTCCCCTCGCGGAGTTGGCGGTGCAACTCAGTCTTTCGCGAGGGACCCCCGTTGGACTCCCCTTTCCTCCCCCCGCGGGCGGGGAGAAAGAGGAGGGTGGGGTCGGCGGACTGTTGGGCCACAAATTGTTCTGGCTGGGAGTGGGAGTGGCCGCACTGTACAACTTGACCAACATTGCCCATGCTTTCAACCCCTCCGTTCCTGCCCTCGGGCAGGGGTTAAGTCTGAACCTTTTCCTCACCGAACGGCCCTGGACGGGCCTGCGGCCACTCTACTTGGCCTTCCGCCCGGAAATAGTCGGCCTGGGCTATCTGGTAAACCTGGACGTGCTGCTCTCGGTCTGGGTTTGCTACCTGCTCCTTCGCTGGGAAAACTTCTTTGCCCAACTCTTAGGCTATCAGGTGGCAGGGATGCCCTTCGAGTGGCCCCAGGGGAATGGGGCCTATTTAGCGCTGGCATTTTTTCTGCTGTACACCGCCCGACGGCATTTGAAGGACCTGTTCCGCCAGGCCTTCACCCGGGGCAGAGCGACCACCTCGACCGAAGTGCTTTCCCCGCGGGCCGCACTCTGCGGTTTTGTCGGGGGAAGTCTGCTGCTCATGGGGCTGTGGGTGAAGGCCGGGGTGACGGTCTTGGCCAGCGGGTGGGTGATTGTTCTCCTGACCGTGTCGGCTTTCGTTTACACCCGCATCCGCGCCCAGACGGGCCTACCCATCAGTTACTGCCTCCCCCGACGCGACATTCCGGTGTCCCTGATTGACTTAGTGGGGGCCTCCCCCCTGCTGACCGGGGGAGGAGTGCGGGGAGCCACAGTTTTCTCCCTGATGACCGTGCTCCCGCGCCTGATATTCCCCCAAATGGTGGCCACACAATTCGAGGGGCTGCGGATGGCGGAACGGACGGGGATTCCCCGCCGCCATTTCCTTGCGACCATTGCCCTGGGAGTCCTCTTAGGCGTGGCCCTGGGCTACTGGAGCCACCTCACGGCCTACTATCACTACGGCTGCAACATCCTTGACGGAGGCGTCACCGAGGGCGGCTGGCGAACGCGGCAGGCCCTGATTCAGTACGAACGGCTGCAAAACCTGCTCAACACCCAGGCTGGCCCCAAGTGGCTGCCCACCGCCTTTCGGGGCGTGGGGCTGGCCTTTACCACCCTGCTCATTCTGCTGCGGACGCGCTTCCTGCAGTTCCCGCTTAGTCCCCTGGGTTTCGCCATTGCTGCAACCTTCGGCTACCACATCTGGTTCCCCATTTTCGTGGTGTGGATGCTCAAAACCTTCATCCTCCACTTGGGCGGTCCGCGCCTCTATCGGAGGTTGGAACCAGCCTTTATGGGGCTGGCGGTGGGGCATTTCTTAGTGGCTGGAGCCATCTGGGCCCTGGTGGGAACAGTTAGCGAAGAGGCCGCGCGGCGGTATCTGGTCTGGTTCGCCTGATTTGGGGGGAGCAAGGGCCAGACCAAATTTTGCCTTAGGCCCGTACTACTCAGCCGGTTCAACATGATTGACCGGAATGAAAATACC
>DTZQ01000607.1 GCA_012961305.1 Armatimonadota bacterium
ACGGTAAGGTGGGCCGGCGGGTCGTCGCCCTGGCCCAGGCCTGCCAGCAGGCCCTTGCGGCCGGATGTTGGGAACCAAGAGAAACCTGTAGCCTGTCCGATACTTGATGCTGGAGGTCGGATGGCAATCTTCAGCATCCAGTATTGGGTAGGCCAGGGGGGAAGGAAAGGAGCGTTTGGTCCCGTGACTCGATATTGTCTGTTTTTCCTGGGACTGATGGGAGGGGTAATGGGTAGTCCCGTCAGCGCAGACCTGGCAGATGTGCTTCTGCCCAACGGCGAGCCTATCGTGGGCGTGTACTACTATCCCTGGTTCCATGGGCCGCCGTTTCAGCACGTAGGTTGGACTCCAGAGTTCGAGTACGATAATGTCAACAATCCTGCCCACATCCGCGCGGTATTGAAGGCCATTACCGATTACGGCATCAACCACGCAGCCTTTTCCTACTGGAACAATACGGGCAGTTTGGAGGTTCTTCGCCGCACCTTCGAGCAGAATCGCCATCTGTTCGCTGCCCGGCGACGGCTGTACCTTTCGCCCTATTTGGAACCGCCCACTCTGGACGAACGCTACGGAGACCCCGCCGCCCAGCAGCACAACATTGATTTCATCAGCACCTACCTGGAGGCCCTGGGCCGCGAACCCTCCTTCGCCCGCCTGGGCGGACGGCATTTTACCAACCTTTATGTGGCCTACTACGTCCCCACTGGCACCGACGCCGAGTTTCAGGCCTTCCTGCGCCAGCGTTATCCCAGCCTGGTGGCTCTCAATGCGGCCTGGGATAGTACCTACTCGGCCTGGGAGGAAATAACGATGGGCGATGCTAAGCCGGGCACGCGGGCCTTTGTGGACCTGCAGGAATGGCGAGCCGCCCGGCTGCGCGAGGGATGGGGTAAAACCATCGCCGGCATTAAAGAGCGCACGGGCTTTGACACCGCCTACACCGGCGATAATTCCAATCCCCGCCTGAGCCTGACGGAGTACTTGCCGGCCCTCACCGGGCTTACCTGGTACTCTTTCGGGTATGCCCTGACCAATCCCTACCGCTGGCCCAAAGTGGTGTCTGAGGTCGCCAAATACACCGACACCACCTTCCTCTACACCCTCTCCCCCGGCTACGTGGACCGCCAGCAGCGCTGGGGTGGAGGCCGGGTGGAAGGGGAGCCGTTCCTGTACCCTTACGCTTGGTGTCAGGCCCTCAGCACCCTGCCCGACGGCATCATGATTCTGACCCATACGGAATGGTTCGAGGGTTCCATCATTGAGGTAACGAAGGAGTACGGGAAGAAGTACTATGAGTTGACCGAACTGTATTCCAGCCTGTTCCGGTCCGGATTCGCCGATTTGTACCGCCGCAAGCACACGCCCCACCGCTTGGCGGTGGTGTACAACGAGTACACCCCCTTCCGCCTGTACGAGCGGGGACATGGGCAGGGGGATACCCTGGGCCTGGTAAAAGTGTTGGAAACCCTGAGCCAGGAGTTTGACGTGCTCCCGGAAGCGCGGCTGGTTCCTACCGAATTAAAGCAACGGGAGGTCCTGTTGGTGCCTAACTGTGGGATAGGTTTGGCCCCGGAGAGCAATGAGGCGGTGTGGACCTGGCTGACCACTCAACCTAATCGGCTGGCTTTGGTAACCCTCTCCCGCTGGTGGGCCGAACGGTTGGGCTTTACGGTGAGCGAGGAGCCGGTGGACATTCAACGTTACTTCTTCCGCCGCTACAATCTGGTGGACACCTCGGAGAACCTGAACTTGGTGGACGTGGGGGAAGGGCAAGTACTGGTCGCCGGACGCAATGGAGTGCCCAAAATTGTGGCCCGGCGGCTGGACAACGGTTCCACCGTTTTGTTCTTCAACGGGCGGTTCGGCGAGGAGTTTCTGAACGCCTTCTTCCTCGCGGCGGAGAAAGGAGAAATCCCCACCGGGATGTGCTGGTTGGTGGAAACTCTGCTCCAGACCTTTGACCCACACTATGAGCGGCCCAGCAGCAGTTACGAAATTAAACGGGCGACGCCCTTCGCGGCTGAGAACACCCTGCTCCTTCCGGCGGCTAACGTTCTTCCCTGGGGGTACATCACCGAGCATCGGGCAGTTGGCTGGGGCTTGGGCAAGGGCCATTCGGCTGAGGACACCCAGCCCTGGGAACGGCAGGCGGTTACCTTCACCGTAGATTTGCCCCGAGCGGACCTGCCGGTGGCGGAAGTGCAGGTGGTGGATTCCGATTCCGGCCGGTTTCAGCCGCTTAAAGAGTACCAGCAAGAAGGAACACGCTTGCAGTTCACTTATCCCCTCAAGTTCCATGCCCTCTTCGCGGTGGTGCAAGGTCCGGTGCAGTTGCAGGTGGACGAACTGCTCATTCATCCGGGCGAGAGGAGAACCTTCGCCGCCCGGCTCAAGAACTTGCAGCGCACCGCCATCGCCAGGGGACGGATTCGCCTGCGGGCCGGGCCAGGCTTGCACCTGCAACCGGTGCGTTTCGGCCTGGGCGGATGGGAGGAAACCTCGGTGGAACTAACCCTCCAGGCCGACCGGGACTATGCCACCGGGCGGCGCACGGTGGTTTTAGAGGTGGAAACGGACGGCGAAAAGGCCCTCTTTTGGCGACCGCTGACCTGCATCCCGGGGCCCATGCTGGCCACGCGCACCACCCGCGTTGGCGGTCCAGGGGGCCAGGAAGTCCCAGCGGAAATAGCGGTGGTCAACATCGGCGGCGATGCGGCCGAAAATGTGCGCTTGCGTTTGGGGGAAAGTGAGGCTCCGGTAGAACGGCTGGCTGCCGGTGAAGAAACCCTCCTGTCCTTGGCCGTACAGATGCCAGAGGTGCCCGTGCCTTCTATCCCATCCCCTAAGGAGGTTTCCATCATCCTGGGCGCGGAGCCTCAGGAAAAGGGCCTGACCGTAATTAGGCCTCAGGAGGGCGATGGTCAGGTTAAGGTCGTCACCCGCGCCGGGGTGGAAGCCCTCATGCCTGATGTTGCCAAGTCTCACGACACCCTTAGCGTTCGCTACCTTTACTTTCGCGTAGCCGATGAGGTGTTCCCGCCGGGCGATTACTACCTAAAAGCCGAAATCGAATATTTCGACGAGGGCCGCGGAACTTTCCTCGTCGAGTACGACTCCACGGCCGGGGAGGACATAGAGTCCCGCTACAAGGACAGCGCGACGGTGCGGTTGCGGGACACCAAACGCTGGTGTACTGCCCGCTTGACCCTGCCGGATGCCCACTTTGCCGGTCGAGAGAATTACGGCGCTGATTTCCGCCTCAACGGGGTGGTGGCCGTGCGGCGGGTGACTCTGCGAACCCAAATCCCCCCTCAGGAAAGAACCGTGGAAACGGAGATGGTCGCCACCTACACCGCCTACGGAGAGGAGCGCGAGGAACGCCTGCCGCTGCGGATTGTATCCCTTTCGCCTGAAACTCCGCGCCCTTCAAGTGTGCCCCTGGGAGCCATTCCGATAGTGGTGGTGAACCCCTACGATTTCAACACCGGCGTCTCCTGGCCCTTGCGCGTGCAAGTGCCCGATACCCCCCTGCAGTCCCTGAACCGCCTGAGAATAGCGGTTTTCGACGAACAGGGCCAGCGGCTAACCCACGCCCTGCGCGGCGACGAACTGTGCTTTACCGCCCGGCTGAGGGGCCCGGTGACGGTGTTTTACGTGAGCGACCGGGCGGCCAGTACCTCCAAGTCGGACGTTGCCCTCCGCGTTTACGACTACACGGAAGGGCCGGAAGGGTATTTGGCCTTGCAGAACGGAAGCCTGGCCCTGTTGTGGGACGAGCGGAGGGCTGGGATGCTGGTCAGTTGCAAATCCTTAGAAACAGGCACGGACTACGCGGCCTTTCCGACCGGCGCAGTGGTGGCCGAATATGAAAGGGCGGACGGCCAACAAGTAGTGCTCAATCGAGGTCGGGGCGAAGTGCGGCTCCAGCGGCAGACGCCAGCAGAGGTAGTAGTTTCCTGCGCGGCAGAGGACGATACCCTGGCGGTACGGGATGTGTGGCATGTGTACGCCAATTCCCCCGTGCTGCGGCTGGAACGCACAGTCCGGCTGAAGAAAAAGGGGGTACGAGATGTGGTGCCTCTGGCTTTGCATCTCGACCCGGAACCCTTTGAGCGGGTTTTACCTTTGGGAGTGGGCTTTGTTTCCCCGGAGGGGGTTAAACGGGGGTGGTTGGAAACCTGGCATTTGGCCGACGGATACTTTTGCTACGGGGGCAATCCGCGGGCGGCCCATGACGCCGTCGGGCTGGCTCTGGAGAGTAAATCGCCTGTGCGCCGCGTTCGCTACGGATTCATCGGCGACGAACTGCAACTGCGGCTGCGGGCCCGGAAGCCCTTCTACCCTCAGACGGAGTGGAAATTGAAAGTGTGGCTGTTTGCTGGCTCACAGGTGGATTACCACTATCCGAAGGAACTTCGCTTGTTGGCTCTGTCCCCGCCGATAGTGCGCGTGGGCTGGAAGAACTGGACCCTCAGTGGCCCCCAGACCATCCCGCCCCGGGCGCCGGTGTACATGTACGAAGTACGCCGGCCGTATTGGTGATAAAGCATAGGGAGGAATTTGAAGCGCTGCTGAAAGGGTTTTCCCGCCCGAAGTGCGGAGAACTCAGCCCAGAAGAGTTTGGGGCCCTACTGGCCGCTTTGGACACAGCAGTTGAAGTTCCATCAGAATATAAGGAATAATCCCATGAGTCTGGCCTTTATTGGTGGCACGGGCTTGTACCAGATGGAGGGTTTGGCCCGGCGGAGGACCCAGGCGGTTAGTACTCGCTATGGGACCGTGGCGGTGACCCGGGGAAAAATAGATACTCCCAGGGGCCCGCGGGAAGTTTATTTCCTGCCCCGTCATGGGTGTAGACATGCGGCCCCGCCCCATCGGGTAGCCTATCGGAGTAACATTGCTGCCCTGAAAACTTTGGGAGTGACAGGCATTTTGGCCACCGCCGCCAGCGGTTGCCTTAATCCCGAGGTTCGACCTGGAGACTTGGTGCTGGTGACGAGTTTCTTGGATTTTACCAAGCAGCGGGTACAGACCTTTTTCGAGGGACCAGAGGCCCCGGTCGTCCATTTGGACATGACGGAACCGTACTGTCCCCGTCTGCGGGCGCTGGTAGAAGAAGCAGCAGCAGAGTTGGGGTTGTCCCTGCACTCTCAGGGAGTTTATGCTTGTACGGAAGGACCCCGTTTTGAAACGGTGGCCGAGATTCAAATGCTGCAGCGGTTGGGAGCAGATTTGGTGGGCATGACCAATGTGCCAGAGGTGATATTGGCGCGGGAGGCGGAAATCTGCTACGCGGCGGTGGCTATTGCCACCAACTACGCTGCTGGCATTGCCTCCCACCGCCTGACACATACGGAAGTGGAGGAAATGATGCAGCAGCGTCTTGGCGAGTTGCAGCGGTTGTTTCTTCTCTGTGCAGAACGGTACACGCCAGAGGATTGTCCCTGCCGCCATGCTTTGGATGAATACCGGAGGCGGCTTTCAGACCCGCAGTTGAGCATTCCGCTGTAAGAAGCCTCAATCGCGGGGACTGGCAGCCGCCGCCAAGTAAAATAAATCTTGAAGGAGCAA
>DTZQ01000608.1 GCA_012961305.1 Armatimonadota bacterium
CTTCGGTGCGCAGCTGGGCCTCGGCTAAGGCCGCAAATCGTTCCTCCGTGCGCTGCTCAAACTTCGTCAGCCGCTCTTCGGTGCGCCGCTGGGCAATGGCTAATTGCCTCACCTCCTCCGTCAGCCGAGCCAGTCCTTGTTTCAACTCTCGAGTGTCAGCCGCCCGTTCCATTTCCATCTGCCAAATTGTATCCAGCATTTGCATCAGGTTGGCCACTTGCTCAGGCGTGAACACCTGTTCTAACTTCTCTTCTATCTCTCGTCGGGTTAGTACCATTCTTAACCTCCGGACCTAAATGTGCCTTTCCCCACCCCGCTGATTCCTTGGATAGCAATGGACACTATCCCATCAATGCACCAGCCGGGGGGCGTGGATACAAGTTACCTCTAAACGACGATGGGTTTAGAGCCTGTTCCTGCTGGAGAATATTTTACCCCAAATTTGAAAGGTTGTCAAGGCATTGAGGTACTTGCAGAGGTGCTTACCCCAAGAAATGGTACACCGGCCAGTCGTAAATTACGCCTAAGATGTTCCAAATCGCGCCGCTGACGAAATCGCCCAGAATCAGGCCCAAGAAGAAAGGCACGGCCCGCCGATACAGTCGTAGGCCCCCGTAGCGGATGATGAGCCGTTTGCACAGCCAGGCCAGAAACAGCGGCATCCACACCAGTTCCATAGACCAAGTTCCCGACACTGCGTAGCCGACCGGGTGGAAGGGGAAACCGACGAGACGAATGCGCACCCCGAACAGCAGCAGGGTAAAACTCAGGCCTCCGGCCATGAAGGCGGCAGCGATAGGGTCAGGGTCAGGTGGCATTTGCAGCCAGGAAGCCAGTTGGTTGAAGGGCCGGGCAGCGAAGCCTCGCTGGGCTCCCGCCACCTTCCCTGAGGCCGCGCCCAAAACGTAATAGGGTTGTAGGAGGGCCCAGTAGGCAATGAAAGTGCCAGCGAGAATGGCTATCACCAGCGCCAAGGCCATCCGCCGTGATGAGCCCCCCACCCGCTGCGCGGCCACCAGGCTCTCCAATTGGAAGGGCATCGGGTGGCTGCGATGGGCCCGGTTGAACCAGAAGTACAGGGTAAAACCCACCAACGTACGCGGGGTGAAAGCCAGGGGGCTGAACACCTGGGTCATTACATAGCCCGGGTCGGCAAAGTGCAAATCGTGTACTGGAGAGCCAAACTCGGCCCGCAGGCGGCTTATGGTCAGGGAAATCATCAGGTACAATATCATGAAGGCCACGGCCGGCAGCAAACTCATTCCCATTCGCACGCTGAACCATACCAACCACGCCAGTCCGCACGCGAACCCGAACACCGCCAACCGATAGGAAAAGGGCTCCCGGGCCGCCGACGGCTGTCGCCGCGAGAGGGCCTCTCGCCCAACCTCCCTCAACTGCCCCCGCGCAGACCACAGAACGATTAGGGCAATGCCTATGTAGGCTCCGAAGGACTGCTCAGGGATGTAAGGGGCGTGGGGATGTTCGTCGCTGAAGCCAAATAAGGCTGCCAGCACTTTTTCGCTCTTCCAGAACCAGTAAAAGAACCAACTGGAAAAGAGCAAATCCAGAGGCAGCAGGAATCCGATGCCAATGGCAAAGGGGAAAAACCAGACCGGCGTCCAGCCGAGGGCATTCCAGGGGCGGGTGACCAAGTAGCGCCGCAAGTCAATGGTGCGGATGCCAATTGAGGGCACCGCCGGATAGAACACATGCAAGTTGTTCAGCAGGTTGATGAAGGTGGGAATGAGGAAGGCCATCCACATCAGGTTGCTGCGGTAGAAACTCACTCCGGCCTGAGTCATTTCCACGGGCAGGGCGACCAGCGGAAAGGTCAGTTTCTCCCGCTCCACCCACGGGCGGCGGAAGACGACGCTGAGGCAGAACATCGTCCCCAGCAGCACCCAGGTAAAGGCCGCCCACCACAGCAGCGGTTTCAGCCAGGCGCGCAGGTGTTCCCCCGTCCACAGGGTACTGTTGCCCGCGTACAGTTTCTCCAGCGCCCCTACGTCTGTGACCAGTAGCCAGTGGGGCAAATAGCGAAAGAAAAGGGCCTTCCAGCCTTTTTCCGGGGTGTCAAAGTAGTAGGGATGTCCCACCACCGAAAGGAGCACCTGCGCCTGGTCGTGTCCCACCAGGGCGGAACCAACGCAGAGCATGAAATAAACCACCAACAGTTCCGCCCGCGAGAGGGCAACCCGAGGCCAGACTCGCCGTACTCCTAAGTTGAGCAGCACTAACACCGCTAAAATAAAAACGGTGTTGAAATAGAGGGAATAAGTAGTGGGATGGCCCGTGTATTTGATGGCCTCCATGAAACCTACCCAGTAGGAGTTAAGGGGCATCAGTAATAGGGCCAGCACCACCGCCCGCAGGCGAATGGGCGACTGCGCCCGCGGGGTCCTGGTGGATGAGGGCTTAAAGACCATGGGCTCTCGCTTTGTCAGTTATTCTGACCACCTGCACACGCAGTTGCGTCCCGCTTCTTTGGCGCGGTAGAGGGCAGAGTCCGCCCGGTGAACCAGTTCCTGCTCGCTGAGCAGGTTGCCGCTGGAAGTGGCGGCCACGCCGAGGCTGAGGGTGAGGTGCAGCGGTTCCTGCGGTCCGGGGAAAGAATGGGCCTCGGCCGCCGCGCGCAGGCGTTCCGCCACCTGTTCCGCCGCGGCCAAGTCGGTCTCCGGCAGAACAATGACGAACTCCTCTCCCCCATAGCGGCAAGGAATGTCCACGCCGTGCCGCACATTGCGCTGGAGCAGTCCGGCCACCTCTTGCAGCACGCAATCGCCCACCTGATGGCCATAAGTGTCGTTGACCCTTTTGAAATGGTCCAGGTCACACATAATCAGGGCCAAGCAGCCCTCCCGCCGGCGCAAGCGCATTAGTTCCTCGTGGAGCCGAATCTCGAAATAACGGCGCACATACAGCCCGGTCAGGCCGTCAGTGGTAGCCTGCTCAAACAGCCGAGCGTTTTCCAGGTTCACCGCTACCAGGGTGGCCACGACCGTGAGGACGTTGATGTCGTGTTGGGTGAACTCTCCCTTCCGGCGGGTTAGATTGATGACCCCCAAAGTGGTGTTGCGGCCGATGAGTGGCAGGCAGAGCATGGGCTCGGAGTCGGGCGTTAGTTCCCCTTTGGCTGGCTGGGGGATGGGATGGGAAGCCGCCGGAAGGAGGTGAGGGTGATGGGCCTTTAAGACCATTCCCAAAGGTGTACCATCCACGGGCAATTGGTACTCTAAGGAGGTCACCTCTGCACCTGACTGCATGGCTCCCAACCTCAGGTGCTCTTCATCCTCGGCCAGCAGAAAGATGGCCGCCCGCTCGACCTTGGCAAAATCGGTAAAGGTGTCCAGTGCGATGTACAGAAGTTCCTGCGGGTCGTGCGTGGACGCCAGCATGCGGGTAGCGTAGTTGAGCGCGAACAGGGTCATCTCAAAGTCGGTCAACTCTGCGGCTGAAGAAACGTTGTTCATATCTTTAAGCCTCCCAGACAGAGCAAATTGCCGCCCCCCGCGGCCCTGCAAAATTTATGCCGCACCGGTTTCGACAATGTTAAATTCGCCGTTAGACCTACCCCAGATGGAAATCTTGGGCTACGGTTACCCAGTCGGTTGGAAACCGACGGAACCAACTTCCGTTGGTTTGGTAA
>DTZQ01000609.1 GCA_012961305.1 Armatimonadota bacterium
ATTCCCCGGTTCGAATCCGGGCGCCACCTGGAGGAGCGTTCGGTTTGCGCGCGGTGAATAGGAGCGTAAACGGCTGCCTATTCACCTTTTTTTAGAGGTTAGGGATTACGGTTGTGGGGAGAGGGAAGCCGGGTATGAAATGGGGAGTTGGCCGAGGTGGCGGAATAGGTAGACGCACGGGACTTAAAATCCCGGGGGCTGCGGCCCGTACCGGTTCGACTCCGGTCCTCGGCATCGCCGCGGCTTCCCTCTCCAACCGTGAGGTAGCCCAGCAATCCTCCATTCGGTTTGCGCCCCCCTCTCCCTGCCTGCAATCCGACGCTTCCATCGCGTTTGAAATCCCCAGTTGATAGAGGTTTTTTGTTTTTAGGGAAAGCCATGACAGACCAGCAACCACAGGAAGAAGCGCGAGTTGATTTGAAAGACTACGTGGCGATCTTGCAAAAGCAGCGCTGGATCATCACGCACGTCTTCCTGGTAATTTTCATCATTGGAGCCATTACCACCTTTTCCCAACCCAAAATTTACCGGGCTACCAGCAGTGTGTTAATTGAGAAACCTCGCTATCGGGTGGAAACAGAAAGAGGAGCCATTGAGCAGGAAACTGTGTCCTTAGATGCCCAATGTCGTATCATTGAGAGTCCTTCCCTGGCCGAAGAGACCGCGAAACTGCTGGCCGAGCAGGGCCTTCAGGTAACCGCCCACGAGATTTGGACCAGCCTGAAGGCCGAAGTGGAAAGTGGTTCAGACCAAATCATCAATATCTCCTGTGAGCATCGCGACCGCCGTCTGGCCATGCATATCGCCAACGCTACCGCCAAGGCTTTTCAAAAGTACAACCTGGAGCAGGCCCGGCGGGAAGAGGAAGCCTCTGAGCAGTTTATCACTGAACAACTTGCCACGGTGGAGAGTGACCTACAGGAAACTCAACGGCAAATTCAGAATTTTCTGGAACGCGAGGGAACGTTGGATTTGAGTGCCGAGGCCCAGCAGGCGATTAACACCTTGGTGGGATACGAAACAGAAGCGAGGTTGCTGCGTCTGCAACTGCAGGAAAAGGTATCTCGCTTGGCCCAAATCGAACGCGACCTGGCCACAGAACCGGAAATTGTACCCGTAAAAGTGGAGCACCCCATCATTGCCCGCCTGCAGGAACGGTTGGCAGAGGCCCAAGTGGAACTGGCGGCGGCTAAAGTACGCTACACGAACCAGCACCCCCGAGTGCGTGACCTTGTAGCGGAGGTTGCGGGTTTGAAAGAACAGTTGGCGGAGCAGTTGCGTACCTCCCCGCAGGCGGAACAGTACCAGCCCAACCCCGCCCGAGCCCGACTGTTGGAAGAGCAGCAGGAAACCCAGGAGGAAATTGCGGGCCTACAAGCCCGGTTAGGCGTGCTCCAAGGACTAATTGCTGAGCAGCAACAACATCTTAAAGGTTTTCCCCGCAAGCAGGCAGTCCTTCAGGCTTTGGAACGTCACCGCCGCATTGCCGAAACTTTCTACGATACCTTACTGAACCGCCAACTGGCAGTGCAAATCAACAAAGCGGCTAAACCCAGCACCGTTCGCCTCATTGCCCCCGCAGGCGAACCCACGCAGCCCATCAAGCCCCAACCGCGCAAAACTTTGCCCTTCGCGGCCATATTGGGATTAGTGGCCGGCATAGGGCTGGCTTTCCTGTTGGAGTATTTGGACGACAGTGTGCGCACCCCAGACGATGTGCAGCGCTATTTGAACCTTACCCCCTTAGGAGTTATTCCTCGTCTGCAGCCGGACGACCATCCTTTGATTACCTTTAACCAACCCAAGTCACCTGTCTCCGAGGCTTACCGTACTTTGCGCTCTAACTTAAAGTTTACCCATCTCGACTCCCCCGCCAAAACCATGCTCATTACCAGCGCGGGGGCTGGGGAGGGGAAAACCATAACCGCAGCCAACTTGGCCGTGGTACTGGCCCAGACGGGGAAAAGCGTTATCTTAGCAGATACCGACCTGCGGCGGCCGGCTTTACATAAATTTTTCGCCCTGGACAACACGGTGGGAGTGACCAGCATTCTTGCGGGGGACCAGCCGGTAGAGAATTGCCTTCAGCATACAGACATTGAGGGTTTGCGTTTGCTGGCCAGTGGGCCGTTACCCCCCAACCCGGCCGAACTATTGGAATCGGCCCGAATGCGGGATCTCGTTGCTCACTTGTCTGAACAGGCGGATATGGTCTTGTTCGATTCCCCTCCCTGTATCGTGGTTACTGATGCCATTGTGCTGGCTCCCCAAGTAGATATGGTCTTGTTAGTTGTGGAAGCGGGAAAAGTAAGCCGCCAGGCGGTACTTCAGGCCCAGCAGATGTTACAGACGGCACGGGGAGACATTGCCGGTGTGCTTTTGAATAAATTCCGCCTCGACCGCGGTGGGTATTATTACTACTACTACTACTACTATTATTACTACGGGGAGGAGGAAAGACGGCGCCGCAGGCGGCGGGCTTCGGCGGAGGCGAAGTAGTGAGTGAGGAAAAGGAGTGGTATGCTGTTTATACTAAAAGTCGGCAGGAATACAAAGCCCTGGCCTATTTGAAAGCCTTAAACTTCAATGTATTTCTGCCGGAAGTTGAAGTTATACGGGTACGGCGAGGTCGCCGGGTAAAGGTGCGCCGACCCATGTTCCCCGGCTATTTGTTCGTGGAAACCGATTGGCGTCGGGAAAGCCGGTTGGACATTGTGCGTGCCCCCAGCATCATCCGCGTCTTAGGCTACGATGACCGTCCCACCCCTATTCCCCGCGAACAGGTGGAATCGCTGCAAATCGTGGTACGCAGTGGAACCCGCGTAGACCCTCACCCTTACCTGAAAGTAGGTCAACGGGTGCGGATTGTCTCCGGAGCCCTACGGGATGTGGTAGGTATTTTGGTGGAAAAGAGCCGCAACTCCCGGAAATTGGTAATCTCTGTGGATATGATGAACCGGGCGGTAGCGGTGACCATAGAAGATGCCAGTATGGTCGAACCTTATGAGTAGGCGTTCAGCCATGACCCGTCACCAAATAGAGCAACTGCTGCGGAAAGTTAAAGCGGGAACTTTAAGTATTGAAGCGGCAGTAGAGGCCCTGCGGGCCCTACCGTTTGAGGATTTGGGATTTGCCAAGGTGGATACCCATCGGGAACTGCGGACCGGTTTCCCGGAGGTCATTTTCTGCGCCGGGAAAACCCCCCAGCAAGTGCTTTCCATTGCTCAAACCCTGAGCAAGCACCATCAGATTATCCTGGCTACTCATGCGACGGAAGAGATTTTCCACACCTTGAGGGAAGCAGGGTTGGTAGGGGAGTACAACGAAATAGCCCGCACTATTGTCCTGCGTCCTCCGGGGGTGAGGGAGGAACCGACGGAGAAAAAGGGTTGTGTCTTGGTTATTTGCGCCGGCACGGCTGACTTGCCTGTGGCCGAAGAGGCAGCCGTTACTGCCGAGACTATGGGTTCGTATGTCGAACGCCTTTACGATGTAGGAGTGGCGGGCATTCACCGCTTGCTGCAATACCGGGAGCAACTGTGGAAAGCCCGGATCCTGGTAGTAGTGGCTGGTATGGAAGGGGCCTTGGCCAGCGTAGTAGGGGGCCTGGTGGACCGACCGGTCATTGCCGTACCTACCAGTGTGGGCTATGGGGCCAGTTTTGGTGGTTTAGCCCCCCTGCTGACCATGCTTAATAGTTGCGCGGCCGGCGTAGCGGTGGTTAACATTGACAACGGTTTTGGGGCCGGGTACTTTGCCCATTTGGTCAATTTCCTGGCCGAATCGGTGGAGGCAGTGGAATGCGCATAGCCTATTTTGACTGTTTTGCCGGCCTTAGCGGTGACATGACTTTAGGGGCCCTCTTGGAGGTGGGGGTGGATGCCGAGCGGCTGGAGGAGGAACTGCGTCGCCTACCCCTGCCTGAAATCAGATTGGAAGTACGAAGCGTGCAAAAGGCAGGTCTGGCTGCGACGGCCGTAGCAGTCATTGCCCCGGAACCACAACCCCGGCGCTGCTAGGCCG
>DTZQ01000610.1 GCA_012961305.1 Armatimonadota bacterium
GACCAAGTAGTTGACGCCTTCCCCGTTTTCAGGTATAATCAAAGGACAGAAGGAACTTTGTCCGGGGGCAATCATCATGAGACGACGAACTCAGGGTTGTGTGGCCATCCTGTGGCACTTGCATCAGCCGGACTATCGGGACCCGCGTACCGGCGAGTACATGCTGCCCTGGGTACGGCTCCATGCTCTGAAAGATTACCTGGACATGGTGGCCCATGCGGAGGCCTTCCCTGAGGTGCACCTGACCTTCAACTTCGTGCCCTCGCTGGTGCGCCAACTGGAGGAGTACGCGGCCGGACAGGCCCGCGACCCGTTCGTCGAACTCTCCGCTCGTCCGGCCGAGGATTTAACTCTGGAGGAACGGGAGTTCATATTGCGCAACTTCTTCAAGGCCCACTGGCCGACGATGGTGGAACCTTACCCGCGTTATCGGGAACTGTTGGCCAAGCGGGGGCGCATCCTCACCGACGCTCTGTTGGAAGAGGCGGCGCGGCGGTTCCGTCCCCAGGAACTGCGGGATTTGCAGGTGTGGTTCAACCTGGTCTGGTGCGGACAGTCGTTGGCCGAGGGGAATGAAGTGGTGCGGGAACTGCGGCTTAAAGGGCGACAGTTCAGCGAGGAGGACAAGGCCAGCCTGTTGGCCACCCAGCAGGAAGTTCTGCGCGGTCTGCTGCCTCGCTATCGGCGGCTGGGGGAGGCTGGCTGCATCGAACTTTCGACCACGCCCTTTTACCATCCCATCCTGCCGCTGCTGTGCCACCCGGAGGATGCCAGGGTTTCCCGTCCGGACCTGCCCCTGCCTGCACAGCACACGGATTTGCCCGAGGATGCCGCCGTGCAACTTCGCCGTGCCCGCGCGGAACACGAGCGCGTTTTTGGCCACCCGCCTCGTGGGGTGTGGCCTTCCGAAGGTTCCATCAGCGAGCGGGCCCTGGAGTTAATGCGGGAAACAGGGTTCACCTGGGCGGCCTCCGATGAGCAGGTGTTAGCCCTTTCGCTGCGCGGGCCGGCCCCCCGGTCGGCGGGCGAAAGGCGCAAACTCCTGCCCCCGGAACTGTGTCGGCCCTACGCTTTTGGGGCGGAGGGTACACTGGCACTGTTCTTCCGAGAACACGATTTGTCGGACCGCATCGGGTTCGTCTATTCCCGCTGGCCAGCAGAGAGGGCGGTACGAGACCTCCTTCGCCGCCTGGAACAGTTGACCGCTTGGCCCCAGGGCCTGAGGGAGTTGCCTATTGTGTCCATCATTCTCGACGGGGAGAATGCCTGGGAGTTCTACCCCCAAAACGGGGCGGAGTTCCTCCGCCGCCTCTATCGGGCCCTGAGTGCCCATCCCCGCCTGCAGCCGGTTACCTTTTCGGAATATCTGGCCCAATATCCGCCCCGGACCCACCTGTCCCGCATCCATCCGGGTTCCTGGATTAGCCACGACTTTCACCTCTGGATGGGCCATCCCGAGGACAACCGGGCCTGGGATTTGCTGTACACGGCCCGGCGAACCCTGCGGATGACGGAGGGCTCCTTAGACCCGAAAGAGCGGGCGCGGGCTTGGGAACATCTGTACGTGGCGGAGGGAAGCGACTGGTTTTGGTGGTACGGAGACGAACATTGGGCGGCCGAGGCCGCTCTCTTTGACCGTTTGTTCCGGGAGCGGCTGCAGGCGGTATATGAGCAGTTGGGCCAGACTCCTCCCGCAGAACTGTCTCGGCCCATCAAAAAGCCGCCCCTGCCCCTGGTGGAAGAGCCTTGGGCCCTGCTCAGTCCCCGATTGGACGGACGCATTACCCATTTCTTCGAATGGCGGGGAGCGGGAGTGATAGAATCGGCTGGGGCGGCTGGAACTATGCATCGAACCACGCTCCTTTTGGAGCGCATTTGCTACGGTTTTGACTACCAATATCTCTATCTGGCCCTACAATGCCGCTGCGCAATGGAAATGCTCTGTGCCGAAAAGTGTGGGCTGACTTTGTTCTGGAGACAAGGTTCCAAAACTTACCGCCTGCGCTTGGCCGAGTTGAGTTTGCCGCTGCAGGCCCAAGTGCCAGTGGACCTCCAAGAGGGGGGAGGGTGGCAGCCCCACGGTACGGCAGAGGTGGTTTTCGACCGCATAGGCGAATTCGCTGTGCCCTGGGAGGCTCTGGACCTCGCTGCCGGGACTTCCTTTGACTTCTTTGTGGAGGTAAATAAAGCGGGCGCGGTTTTGGAGCGCTGGCCCACCCAGGGTTACTTCGTCCTTACGGCCCCAGATGAGGAATGGGAACTGCGGCATTGGGAGGTGTGAGGAGAAAAATATGCCTCAACTACGGAAAGACCCTATTCTGGACTGTTGGGTGATTATTGCGGCTGAACGTGGGCATCGGCCCTCGGACTTCAGGGTAGAATCAGACCCTCCCATGGCTTCGCGCGGTTGCCCGTTCTGTTACGAAAACGAGGATAAAACCCCGCCGGAAATCTATGCTGTGCGGCCCGCCAACACCCAGCCCAACAAACCGGGCTGGTTAGTGCGAGTAGTGCCCAACCGCTATCCGGCCCTGACCATTGAGGGCGATTTGAACCGTCAGGGGTTGGGCATGTTTGATTTGATGAACGGTGTGGGGGCGCACGAAATCATCATCGAATCCCCAGACCATCATTTGAACCTGTGCGAGGCCCTGCCCGAACAGATTGAACACATTGTTCGCGCCTACATCGCCCGGGTGGAGGACTTGCGGCGGGACAAGCGGCTGCGCCACATCATCGTTTTCCGCAACTACGGTCGTGCGGCCGGGGCCTCTTTAGCCCATCCCCATTCCCAACTCATCGCCACTGCCATTGTGCCTCGTCTGCCGAAGGAAAAATTGGAAGCCGCTCGGTTGCACTACCAGCGTAAGGAACGGTGTATTTTCTGCGACCTCATTCGCCAGGAACAGGCACTGGGGGAAAGGGTGGTCCTGGAAACGCAGCATTTCATCGTCCTTTCGCCTTTTGCCTCCCGGTTTCCCTTCGAGTTGGTCATTTTCCCCCTGCGCCATTCCCACGATTTCGTGAACTTGCAGCCGGAGGAAATTGCAGACCTGGCCCGGGTGCTGAAAGAGGCCCTATGGCGCTTGAAAGTGGCCTTGGACAACCCGCCCTACAATTACATGATACACACGGCGCCCAGTACTCACCCCCGCCCCGGTCGCCCCGAGTACTGGGGCACCCTGGCGCTGGACTATCATTGGCACATTGAAATCTGTCCCCGCCTGACCCGGGTGGCTGGGTTTGAGTGGGGCACTGGTTTCTACATCAACCCAGTGGCTCCAGAAGAGGCTACCCGCTTCCTGCGAGAAGTGGGATAGGCAGGAGGCAGGGGGAGGAGGTGAGTATGCCCAAACGGGAACAGAACGAACCCAAGAGTGCCTTTACCTTTGTCCTTCACGGCCATTTGCCCTATGTGCTGGCCCACGGGACCTGGCCGCACGGCACCGATTGGCTGCTGGAGGCCGCTTGTGAAACTTACATCCCTCTGGTAGAGGAAATTGCTACCTTGGTGGAGGAGGGCCATTCGCCCAAGTTCACCCTGAGTTTGACCCCGGTGCTCTGCGAGCAGTTGGCGGATGAGCGGTTCCAAAACGCGCTCCCCGCTTACGCGCAGCAGAAAATAGAGGCGGCCCAGCGGGACGCCGAGTACTTCGCCCGCACGGGGCAGAGACGGCTGGCTGACATGGCTCGGCAGTGGGAGGCCTTTTACACGGGAGTGAGAACGGCCTTCGAGGAACGCTGGCAGCGGGATTTGCTGGCTCCCCTGCGCCGCTGGCAGGAGGAAGGTTACCTGGAAATAATCACCAGCGCGGCCACCCATGGATACCTGCCCCTGTTGGGCCGGGAGGAAAACGTGCGGGCGCAAATCAAGGGCGGGGTGGAAACCTACCGGCGGCATTTTGGCTGTGCTCCCCGAGGCATTTGGCTGCCGGAGTGCGCCTATCGGCCAGGCTACGAATGGAGCCCTCCCCTGGCTGGGGCACCTTTCCCGGCGACCCAGCGCCGGGGCCTCGAGCACTTCTTGGCGGAGGAAGGGATTGATTATTTCATCGTGGACACCCATCTGTTGCGTGGCGGAGTGGCGCGGGGGGTGTACTTAGAAAGGTTCGAGGGTTTGCAGCGGCTTTGGCTCCAGTTTGCTTCCCACTACCAGCCCCGCCCGGAGGAGCCGGAGAAGTCGCCCTATCGGCCCTATTTAGTCGGCGACCCGGAAAATCCCCCGGCGCGGCCGGTGTGGATTTTCACCCGCGACCCGGTGACCGGCCTGCAGGTTTGGAGCCGGGAGTGGGGTTATCCAGGCGATGGCTGGTACTTGGATTTTCACAAAAAGCATTGGCCCGGCGGCCACCGCTACTGGCGAGTGACCGACAGCAAGGCGGACTTGGCCGCTAAGCAAGAATACGAACCCGAAAGGGTAGGGGAGCGACTCGCCATTCATGCTGAGCACTTCGTCCGCTTGGCAAGTGAAACCTTGGCTCAGACGGGACTCGCGGGGTGCATTCTGGTAGCCCCTTATGACCTTGAACTGTTCGGACATTGGTGGTTCGAGGGGGTGCGCTGGCTGGGCCAGGTGGTGCGACGGTTCCCGGCGGAGGGGCCGGTGCAACTGACCACCTGCGGGGAGTATCTCTCGACCCTCCGGGGAGAACAGCAGATGGTTTCCCTGCCTGAGGGTTCGTGGGGCGAGGGAGGATTCCACTACATTTGGTTGAATCAAGATACGGAATGGACATGGAAACACATTTACGCCTGTGAAAGTCGGGTGCCGGAGTTGCTGGCCCAATATCGGGCAGACCCCTCGCCCCGACGGCGGAAGGTGTTAGAGCAGGCTCTTAGGGAACTGCTGCTGTTGGAGAGTTCCGACTGGCAGTTCCTCATCAGTACCTTCCATGCCCGGGACTATGCGGAGCAGCGGTTTGCCGCGCATGTGGAGCGTTTCACCCGATTGGCGGAGTGGTTGACCCGGCCGGGGCCTCTGGTCCTTTCCCCGGAGGAGTGGGCGTTTTACGAAGAGTGCGCGGCTGCGGATGCGCTTTTCCCCCAATTAGACCCGGCCTGGTGGGAGGCATGACCATGAGCAGGTCCCAATGGCGACGCGAATTGACAGCCTTCCTGCGGTCTCAGCAGGAGGAAATTGTGCGCCAATGGGCGGATGCCATCCTGGAGATTCCGGGCATCCGCGCCATTCGCACCGTCACCCGTGAAGAATATGAAACGGGTATGCATGAGTTCCTACCCCTGCTGTTGGCCCATTTGGAAAATCCGGAAGACCTACGACTGCATGAGTATCTGCGGCAGTTTGCCGAAAAATGCTACCGCGTGCAGTTGCCCGAGGCTGATGTGAACCGGGCCCAGTGGTTCCTCAAGCGTATCCTCATTCGGTTGCTGGTGGGGGAATTTACCACCGAGCGTTCCAAACTGGCCTACCTGTGTGACTTGGTAGAGGAGGAGATTGATGAAAACCGCCTGCTGGTCAGCCAGTTCTATCACCTGTTGGCCCAGGAACGGTTGCGGGAGTCAGAGCAACTTACCCGGGCTTTGTTGAACAACACGGAGGAGTACCTGCGCACTCTGGTGGCTGATTCCGCCGATGGCATTATCATCCTCGACCCCGAGGGTTGCATTCAATCCTGGAGTCGGGGAGCCGAGGCCATTTTCGGCTATCCGGCGGAAGAGGCTATTGGACGCCCCATGTCCTTCTTGGTGCCGGAGGAAATCCAGGCCCGGGGGGAGTTAGACTGGCTGGCAAAGGAGGTAGAGCGGGAAGGGTGCGTGCGCCACTATCTTGCGGAGCGGGTGGCCAAAGATGGGCGGCGGTTGACCGTAGATTTGACTTGCACCGCCCTGCGAGATGAGGAGGGCCGGATAAGGGCTTATTCGCTCATCGTACGGGACCTCACGGAGCGGCGACGCTTGGAGCAGGAAACGCAGGCCCAGGCCTCTCGCCTGCAGACCATTCAGGAATTGACCCGGGCCATTAGTGCCAGCCTCGACCGGGAGGCCGTTTTTGCCGCCATTGTGGCGGAAATCCGACGCATCATTCCCTTTGACCGCCTCAGTTTGGCCTTGCTTGAACCCGATGGCCAGCACTTACGTTTTTGGGTCCTGGCCGATGAGCAGGCCCTTGCCTCTCCCAGCCATGATGCCCTCCTGCGCAAGGGGGAAACTACTTTGGGCCGAGTGGTGGAGGAGCAGAAGCCCCTGCACATATCTGACCTGGCCGAACACGAACCTTTACTGCCGGTGGACGTCACGGTCTTGGGACAGGGTGTCCGCTCGGTCCTCAGTGTCCCCCTGGTCGGCCCCCAAGGGGTGTTGGGGACGGTTAACCTCTGCGCTCGGAAACCCAACCTCTATCACCAGGCACACCTCAATTTGCTCACCGACATTTCTGCCCCTATTGCCATTGCCGTGCAAAACGTGCGGGCCTTTGAAGAGGTTCGCAAACGGGCTTTACAGTTTGAAATCATCCATGCGGTCAGCACCAGCGCCATTGATAAATATGAGGACATAGACACCCTGTTAAGGGATGTCGCGGACAACGTACACAACCACTTTCAGTATTATGATGTGGCCATTTTGGAAATAGATGAAACTCGAGGCGAACTGCTCCTGAAGGCGCATGCTGGCGTCCATCGTCAGTTTCAGGAAGCGGAGTATCGGCAGAGCCTTGACCAGGGCATTTTAGGTTACGTGGCCCGTACTGGGGAAACCTATCTGGCCAACAACGTCGCCGAGGACCCCTATTACTTTGACCCCCTCGCCGGGGCGCTGCCAATCCAGTCTGAACTGGCTGTACCCATTAAAATTGGCGAGCGGGTGTGGGGGGTCTTAGACGTGCAGAGCCCCCGGCTTAACGGTTTTGACGAATGGGATAAGGTGGCTTTGGAGGCCCTTTGTGCTCAGTTGTCGCGAGTGCTGGAGGTGGCCGAGAATGTGCGTCAAGTGCGAATGTGGCAGGTGTTAAATGAGAACGTTATTGACCTCATTCCCACCGCCTTGGTGGTCTTGGACCGCGATTTGCGCATTTGTCGGGCTAACGAGCGGTTCTGTCGGCGTTTCAACCGCCAGCCGACGGAGGTGGTGGGAATCCCCCTCCAAGAGGTTTTTCCTTCGACCCTGCTGGAAGCCATTCGGCTGGAGCAGGCTTTGGCAGAGATGAAACCAGGAGAATATCGGGAGTGGGAAGAGGTGCCCTATACCGATGGTCAGGGTACTGAACGAATTGCCGAATTGCGGGTGCGACGGTTGGACGTGCACGACCTGCGCTACGTTTTGGTCCTGCACGATGTCACCGAACGGACGAAGCAACTTTATCAGTTGCAGATGCTGCACCAGATTGGGCAGGCCATGCAGCGCACCCTGGATTTGGACCGGCTGC